>NZ_JAJKFV010000015.1 GCF_020966775.1 Rhodopirellula halodulae
ATCGAGTAGGGTGAGCCAGCGGAGCGACCGCTGACTCAGCCCTCTCACAGAACCGTACGTACGGGTCCGTATACGGCTCCTGTCTTACCTGCCTAAGTTGCCTCGGGAAGGACTCCGGTCGCCAATTCGGTGATGTCAAACAGGCCAAGTTCCGCCAAATAGCTATTGCTGATGGCCATACTGGCGTGGGAACAACGCGACGTGCGCCACGCGGTCATTCGCATCTTCGGAAGATCGCCCTTCGCTCCGACCTGCCGCAAGCGGCGGATCAGACGCGTCGGTTTCTTCCACAATGCGAGCTGTTTGGCCCGTAATCTTCGCCGAATCCATCCCGCCAGTTCACGATAAAGCGACTTGCAGTTGGCCATCCGGAAGTAGCTCGCCCAGCCCCGCAGCACCGGGTTCAGGTCAGCGATGACCTTCTCCAGGTTCACGGGACTGGTCTTACGAGTGATCGCCTTGACCTTCGCCTTAAAAGCCGCGACTTTCTTGGTAGCGATGCGAGTATGCACGCTGCCGATCACCACACCCAAAAACTTCACGCCCTCGCGTGCCGTACTCAGGTGCGTCTTGTCGCGGTTGACGGTCAACTTCAGATCACCTTCCAGAATCTCCGCTGCGACGCTCATCGCGTGCTCCGCTGATCTCCGGCTACGGCACAGGATCAGGATGTCATCGGCATACCGAACGATTCGGTAACCACGACGCATCATCTCCTGGTCGAAAGCGTCCAGATAAACATTGGCAATCAAGGGACTGACAACACCGCCTTGCGGGCTGCCAAGCTCCGTCGCCTCCCAGACGCCTTCGTTCATCACACCGCTGGTCAGAAACATCTCGACAAGAGCCAGGATGCTGCCATCGGTCACTCGACGACGAATCGACGAGAGAATCAAGCCATGGTCCAACCGGTCAAAGCACTTTGACAAGTCCATATCGACGACATGCTTCAAGCCATAATGCCGGATGAACATCGTCGCTTTGGCAACTGCCTGTTGGCAGCTGCGGCCCGGTCGGTAACCGTAACTCGACGGGTGAAAGTCGGGATCAAAAATCGGTTGCAGGATGTCCAGCAGTGCTTGCTGGACGACTCGGTCGCGAACCGTTGGGATGCCAAGATGCCGCTGGCCGCCACCAGGTTTCGGAATCGAAACTCGGCGAACCGCACTGGGCCGGTAACTCTTGTCCCTCAGTTCACTCACCAACCGCGTCAGCTCCCCCAACAGATCAGCTTCAAAATCAGAGATCGTTTGTCCATCGATGCCAGGTGCACCCTTGGCACGTCGGACCTTCTCGAACGCGCGGGCCAACGCCCGACGATCAAGCAATCGGCTGTAGAGGCTGTAGTAGGTTCGCTTCATGACTGGCGGTCAGTGGTCTTTCGTTGGTTCGTTCACGTTCTGTCGAATCGATTGGCAGGGTGGCGGTTCACCAAGCGGACAACTCGTGTGCTATTCCAGTAAAGGACAATCGCGAGTTGCCGGTTTGCCGAGTTACTTCCACTCCGACGGACGCATCGAGCAGTTTCGCAGTTCCCCGCGTTACCACTGTGGACCGGTCCTCAGAGTCTTCGATCTCTCTGAATCGTGTCGGCTGCACGTGGTTCGTTTTCGGTGTTCGCTCCAATCACAAGTAAAACTTCACCCCTTCGCATCCGGCGATGATCTTTTGAATCAGAGCCGTTCGACGTGACTCGGCTGGCTTACCGGCCATCCTTTGCACGTCGTCGTCGCGGTTTTGTCCTCCAGTCTGTTGCCAGCTTTCACAGGCCGCGACTTATTCACTACTACGGGTTCATCTGCCACCTCACATCACGTCGGTCGCTTCTCGTGTTTCCACTTGAAGCGTGCCTTACCGGCTTCTCACGCTTCGCCTTTGGGGGAGCTAACGCGGCTTGGATGATGCCAGGCTTCCCCAGTTACTGCACTGGCTCCCTGACGATGATGACGTCCCCAACCACTTCCGGCAGTTGTTCATGTATCGGGCATCGCGTCTTTTGGCACGCTCACCCCCGCCGTCAGCCGAATCGGGTTCGCTTTCGCTACGCTCCATCGTCCTCCTATCGCTTCCTTCAGACCCCGCCGTTGGCCAACGACGCCCTTGCGAATCGGATTCAATTCCCCATGAACAGGGCTTGGTCGGTGGCAAGCACCGACTGGGGTTGCCAGCTTCGCTGGGCAAACCAAA
>NZ_JAJKFV010000016.1 GCF_020966775.1 Rhodopirellula halodulae
ACAATTCTACGACATACTTCCTTGATGTACCTGGCATCTCTGATCCTCCTGTACGAGATGCCGAGAGCATACAAAAAGCATGACAATTAGAGATAGAGCAACTAGTAGGTCAGGTCTCACCTGACGCACCGACCGATGCTTTGGAACAAAGCGAGGCGTCCAAGATTCTAACACGTTAGTAGTCGGCCGGGATGGTGGTATTGGCTGGCATTTTACCATCGTCAGGCGTGGCCTGACCTACGGTTGCGTGTCGCCGGCAGTAGGTCAGGTCTCACCTGACGCACCGGCCGATGCTTTGGAACAAAGCGAGGCGTCCAAGGTCCCAACACGTTAGTAGTCGGCCGGGATGGTGGTATTGGTTGGCGTTTTACCATCGTCAGGCGTGGCCTGACCTACTGGTTGAGGCGGGTGGAGGCGGGCAACACTTGTGGTTTACCGGGTTGCTCCGCAATCGACTCATTCGTGGATCGCGAATTCTCCGGCGCATCGGATTGGTTCACCATGGCAATGTCCAACGCCTTGGATTGGTTGCGAACAATGTTCCAGGTGGAATTGGTTTGCGTTGGCGTGTCACCTGCACGTGTCGGCGTGGTGGGACGCGAAATTGTGGTGGTCGTCAGGCCACTGGTAGGCGTTGTGTTGCCGGCCGCGGCTTGTTTCCAGGCACGGAAATCAGGCGAATAGCGGCGGGCCAAATCCATTTCCTCGTCGCCTTTGGATCCGGGCAACAAGACCGTGGTTGGTTGCCCCTGCAACATCTTGCCTTCTTCCGTGCGGAAGGAGGCGACCAGCGAGACTTGGCTTTGCTCGCCACCGATTGCGTCCCATGGCACCCAGATGCTGTACGACGCACCCACGTCCGATTGGCTGAAGTGACTGGTCAATTGCTCGGGAGTGAACTCAAAACGCTTCACCGCGCCCTTGGGATCGGTCGCCCCTTCATCAAAACCATGAATGACAAGCGTTCCATCAACTGGCACCGCGCGAGACTTTTCGTCGTAGAAGAAAATGCGTCCACCGAACCCTCGCGTAGGGACTCGACCAACCTGTGTCAACGATTCGGTCGACCAAACCGCAGCCAACTTAGCTGGGTTCGGATAAGGCTCCGGAGCCGTTTCCTTTTTTGCCCATGGCATCCGCTCCATCAGGCTCTTCTTCGGAGCTTCTGAATCCGACTTCGTCATCGACGCACAACCGCCGCTGAGAGTCAAACTGACCAAGCAAGCCCCAAGCGTCACTCGGGATGCATTTTGGGCGCGAGAAATCAATGACATGTCTGGGTCTCTGCATTGAAGGTTGATCACGGCCGCGCCAACACAGTCTGACTGCGTGGGCACATTCGCGATGACACGGTTAAAGTCACCTTGCCGTCGGTCTCAACACTTGCGGGTTGGCTGAGCTGGCGACGATGCGGCGATGTTTTCCCCTCCAAAGGTTGCGGGACCTTTCGACGGGATGGACGTCGGCGATGTCGCCTCAGCCCATGATTTGTTGTCAGACCATTCGCAATTCGGTGAGATGCGGGGGACTCACCAACGACAAATCGTCCAAAGGTTTAATTCTGCTACGTAGGACGGGCACTCTTGCCCGTCATCTCAGTTCCTAAATCGGGCACTCTCACCCGTCGATTCAATGGTCGATGTTTCCAGCGTCAGTCAAAACCGAAGGACGCCGCTCACTGACAAATCTCATTTCGATCGGTTGAAGTTGAACCAGCGTTTCTTGGCCGGTGCAGGCTCATCGGCGGGTTGAGCCGGCGTGCGTGCGGAGACTTGTTTGGCGGGAACCTTCGACGATCCGCTGGTCGAGTTCGGCTCCGTTGTCGCGGGAGTGTTGAACCCGGCACCGGTCACGTTCACGCCCGATCCAGCGGGAAGGCTGTTAGGTGCAGGCAACGCATCGGTGGGAGCCGACATGATCGGTGCTGGCAACTGATCCACGGGCACAGCTGACTGCGGTGCTGGGATCGGTCCGTCCGATCCAATCCAATCGTTGTGAATGATCGACTCGCCGGGATTCAGTGGTATGTCTGACGGAAGTGGTTGTGCCGAACCGGGAATCACCTGTCCTTCGGTCGGGTGAATGACCGCTCCCGACGGCACCATGCCGCCTTTGATGGCGCGTCCACCACCGGGCATATCCGCGGCGGGGAAGACATCAACGGTGGGATGAATATCGGGATAGATCGTGGGTCCGACCGCGGGTCCCCAAAGGCCGTAACCACCGGACAATCCAACATCACCGTGCATTTCAACCACGTCGGCCAAGCACCAGCTCATGCGACTGGATTCGACTTGTTTGACGTATTCCAAGTCCTCGTGACCGGTCACCAAGATTGGCGTCATCACGACCAACAGTTCGCTGCGGGTTTCGATCTCCGAGTCGTATTTGAAGAACGTTCCGAGCACAGGCACTTCCGACAGATACGGCACGCGACGCGTACGATTTTGTCGGAACTTCTGAATCAGACCACCGAAGACAACGGTTTGCCCGTCGAACGCGGTGATTGTTGCCTGGGCTTGAGTTCGGTCGATCGCCGGCACAAAGATCGGCACGTCGTCTTGGAACGAACCGATGATCTGTCCCTCGTTGGGATTGATGTCACTGCGGCTGGCGTCGATGTCCATCACGATCAACCCATCCGAACCCACGCGTGGCGTGACTCGCAAGATGATCCCGATCTCTTCGTCTTCGATACCGATGATCGGTTGCGAAGCCGTCGTTCCATTGCCGCCTGTGAACGACAACTCCGTGGGACGCGGGAAACTTTGACCGACCTGCACGTAACCCTGCGTGTTGTCCGCCGTCATGATTTCAGGACGACTGAGGATTTGCAGACGGTTGGCAACCCGCAAGGTTCGCAAGAACAAGTTGACCGACTCGCTTGCAGCCGAGAACACAAAGCCGCCTGAGTTCAGTCCACTCAATTGGGTCAGCTGACTGGCGGAGGCACCAAAGCTGGTAATGCCCTTTGAGGCCAGATTTTCTTGTCCAAACGAATTGTTGTTGGGCAAGTTGACGCTGGTTCCATTGAAGTTGAAACCGGGATCGGACGCGGGATTTCCGGTCGCCAAGCCGCCTGTTGCAACGCCTCGGTCAAACAGCAAGGAGTCTTGCAAACCGAACTCACCACCGATTTCGAAACCGTCGTCCAGTTGCACTTCGGCAATCAGGGTTTTGATCAAAATCATCGGTGGTCGTCGGTCCAAGCGATCGACCAACTGACGGACTTCTTCGTAGATGCGTGGCGATACGCTGAGCAAGATGCTGTTGGTTTGGCCTTCCGCGACCGCAACGATGTCACGATCGGGCAAGTCCAATGGGCCGAGACCTTGTTGGAATTGAGTGATCACGTTGCGAGACTGCTGGCGTTGCCCCACGTATTCCGTGATGGCGGTGGCGACGTTCAATGCGGATTGGTTCTTGAGCCAAATCACTTCCGTGATGCGTTCCGCAAAACCTTCGCTGTCCAGTCGCAGCAAGATGCTTTCGACGACTTCCAAGTCCTCCGCGGATCCGCTGGCGATGATGCTGTTGGTGCGGATGTCGGTCGAAAAACGAAGCGGCGTCAACGCACTTTCTGAGGCACTCAGTGACGGCAGGTCACCGAGGTTACCTGCACCGACGCTGGTGCCATTGGTCGCCGCATCGTCGCCAAAGAGATTCTGCAAAGCTGTGGTCAATTGCGTCGCATCGCCGTTCTCGACGGTGAACACTTTGACCAGCGAGTCGATGCCAGGCGTTTGGTCCAATTGGCGAATCAGTTCACCGATCAATGCCATGCCCGCGGCCGGAGCTCGCACAACCACCGCGTTGACGTTGCTGTCGGCGGTGATGACGGCATTGGCCAGGACGCCGGAATCCAAGATCGGATTGCCGGGTGAAGCCAGTGCAACGATGGACAAGCTGGACGCTGGTGCGGTGGTGTCACCCGCGATGTTTTCGGGTTCGCCCGAGATGGCGTCTTGCAAGACTTCCACCATGTCTTCCGCGCGAGCGTTCGTCAGTGGGAAGACTTTGATTTCGGAAGTGGAAGGTGTTTTCTGCACGTCGATCTCTTCGATCAAACGTGTGACCTCGGCCAAATCTCGTGGCGAAGCACTGACGATCAACGAATTCGTGCGATAGTCAGCCGTCACGCGAACTCGCACACCCAGGCCGGGGCGATTGTCTTCGTCGCCACCGGGCTGATTCGTGAAGAAACCCTGAATGGTTGCTTCGGCATCGGTCGCCGACGCGTGCTGCAAGCGGAAAACTCGCAAACGATCCGAATCTGGAATGGGTTGATCGATTTTTTCGATCAAGTCATTGATGGCCTCGATGGCTTCTTTGCGGCCGATCAACAGCAATGCGTTGGGAGCATCCAACGCGGTGATGCTGACATCGCCTTGGCGAGCCGAAAGGACGTCTTCGTAGAGCTGCGTCAACAGTGTCGCGACCGCGTTGCTATCGGCGTGCGCCAATTGACGCACTTCGATCTCTGGTTGCGTGAGCTTGCTCTTCTCTTCGATGTCTTTGACGATATCCATCACGCGTTGGATATCTCGTTTGTTGCCTTTGACGATGATCAAACCCGATTCGGGAACGAATTGGATTTCGGGATCACCGATTGGGCCGGCGGGATCTTCGCCGTCCACGTTGGTATCTGCCGCATCGAGATCAGCGGCTCCGTCCGGTGCACCACCCTCGTTTTGAAATGCCGCCGTGCGGAAGTTGGGCTGGGTTCGACTGGATGCTGCTCGGGCTGGCGTTCCACCACGAGTCGGTTCCAACGAACGAAGCAATCGAATGGCACGTTGCACGGAAGCGATCTTTGCGTGTTGCAACATGTACACGCGAGTCTCTTCACCCGGTTTGCCGGGGGCCTGATCGATGGCCTGAATTGTCTTCCGCCATGTGTTGTGCATGAGCGGGTTGGACGTCAACGTGACGGAGTTGGCACGTCGGTCGACGACCACGCGGGTCGAGCTGCCACCGCGATTTTCCATCTTCATCGTGAAGGAAGCTCGCTCGCCATTGCGGCTGGTGGTGACGGGAACGTCTTCGCCAGCCATCGCTCGCAACGCGTCTTCCACCTCGCGCCAAGTGATGTTCACCAAGTGAACCGTGATTGGCCGAGCGGACTGTGGTCCCGCGATTTGCGAAAGGCGATCCGACAGCGTGGCCGCGTCCGCCGCGATTTTGTTTTGCAGGTCAGGCGGAGCCAACACCAGCAATCCACCGCCGGGACGATCGTCTGGCGTGATCGAAACGCCAGGCTGGTCGTGGTACTGCAGGCTCAAACGGGTCGCAACCGACTCGACAACAGCAGTGGGAACATCGAGGTGTTTCAATTGAGGCTGATTCGGACGCTGGGCCGACGCGCCCATCGCGGTCGATGTGGCAATCGCCAAAGCAAGGGCGACACGCTTCGCAGAAGCCAGCTTTCCAGTCCGGTTGCGTTGTTTGAATCGATTGAGCTTGACGGTCACGATGCCACCTTGAGTTCGAATACGACAGCGTCCGAGATTTCTCGTCCACCGGTGCAGAACTTCCCTCTGCACAACCCGTTGCATCGTCACAACCGGACCAATCACTGCAATCAAATTGAGAGGCAGCGTCGGTTGTTACATTTCTGAAGATGAAAAATAGCCGCCAAATTCGAGCACGAAAAAAGCCCCGCGTGTTTCACCGTCTCAAAAGACAGCGACCAACGAGGGGCTTTTTCAAACTTCAATCGTAGTACGGATGAGAGGATTCGAACCTCCACGCCCTTAATCGGGCACTAGATCCTGAGTCTAGCGCGTCTGCCAATTCCGCCACATCCGCGGGCAAAGCGGCAGGATATCGTCTCGACTCAAACTCGACAAGTCTTGCTTTCGCCGGAACTTGCCACGCAGTAGCTTTCTGGAATCATGGTTGCCCGCACAAACGGAACGATTGCCAAAGACCCGCTGGGCGACCGCCCCGAGCGGGCTTCGCAGGTGGAGAGAACTTCACCGAGCGAGGGAGAGACTCTGCGTCAACATTGCCGCGGCATGATGCCTTTGGATGCGATTTGGCCGGACTGGATGATGGAATTGCTTCGTGATGCGGCGAACGAAACGAGCCTCTTGCGCGGCTGGCTGAAGCAATGGGGATCGCCGCTAAACGTGCTGAACGTCGATCCGATGCGGCGGGCCATTCGAGCGATCCAGGATGTTGCCAGCGATCGAGGCTTGCCCGTGCAATTGCATTTTGCTCGGAAGGCAAACAAGTGCCCGGAGTTCGTTCAGGCTGGCTTGGGTGAGGGAATCGGATTCGACGTCGCCAGCGAACCGGAATTGCAACAGACGCTGGAGGTGATGCGAAAAGCGGCAGCAAGCCCGCAACAAGACCGACTGGTTTGCACGGCTTCGATCAAGTCGCATTCGCTGATGCGACTGTGCGTCGAGAACGATGTGGTGCTGGTGATCGACAATCCGGACGAACTGCAAACGTTGCGTGAAACTCTTGAGGCGATGGGCAGTTCGCAAGCCCGCGTGGCGTTGCGTTGGCGTCCTGACAGCGAACAAGCCCCCGCGTTTCAATCTCGCTTTGGGATGCCAATGTCAGCCTGGAGCGACGAAGCCAAACGGATCGCGAGCGAGCAACGAATCAAGCTGGTTGGCGTGCACTTTCACTTTCAACGTTCTCTGTCGCAGTTCGACCCGATTTGGACTCGAACGAGAATTGCAGAAGCGTTGGTCGCCGTCGACCACTTTCGCGAATGGGGGAACGACCTGCGGTGGTTGGACATCGGTGGCGGCTTCCCAATCAATTATCTTCGCAATGCTTCGCAGTGGTCGAACTTTTTGTCGGTCTCTCAAAACGACGATTCGGCAAGACGCCTGACATGGGATGGTCAATTGCTTCGAAACGTCGATCCCATGTGGCAACCGTGGTCCGCGGCGAAGTGGCTGGGAGATGTCCTTCAGTCAGAAACCGTCACCGCCATTCGCAGCCGAGACTTGATCTTGAAGTGCGAACCCGGCAGGAGCCTGCTGGATGGCTGTGGCATGACGCTGGCTGAAGTCGCGTTTGTGAAGCCGTGCTCCGCGAATTCAAACTCGCAAGGTGATCACTGGATTGGATTGCACATGAACAGTTCGCAATGCCGAACGACGCGAGACGAGTTTCTGGTTGACCCCATCGTGCTGCCCATGAATGCAGCCGGGCCGCGTGGGCGAGCGTTGGAAGGATTCTTCGTCGGGGCCTACTGCACGGAGTCGGAGTATCTGTTTCAACGCCGCTTTCAGTTCCCGAATGGAATTGCTCGCGGTGACTTGGTGGCGATTCCCAACACGGCGGCGTATCAAATGCATTTTCAAGAGAGCCAAGCTCATCAAATGCCGCTCGCGAATCATGTGTTCACCGGCAACTTCGTGTGACGATTTTCTTTGAGGGTTCGAGGTTTGGGGCATTTGGTTGCCGGGAGTCAGGCGGGGCCTGACCTACGCGCATGAAAAACGCGAATGGGAATCCATTCGCGTTGGAGTGTTTCGTCGTCGTGGGCGAAGCTTCGCTCAGCTGCCGGCTTTGGGCAAATCGTCGTGAGCGTTGGGGCCGAAGTAACGCAGACCAACCAGTGGCTCGCTGCCCAGGTTTTCGATCTCAACGCCGTTCGTTGCGGCAACGTGGCTGATGAAGACTTCGTCGGTGGTGTTCTCACCAAAGCGGATCATGGCGGGTGTTTGCAGATCCAAATTGCCGATTCGTCCGCGACCTTGAACCGTGATCCAACTGCTGGCTGCGCCGTCTTTCAAAACGCACTTGGCACCCGGAGCAATCGTCAATTCCTTGGCACTGAACAGTTGCTCGCCATCAACCGTTCCGTACACGATCCACAAATCCTCGTACCCGTCGCCGCTGCGTTTCTCATCGCGAACCGGTTCGAGGTAGTTGCTGTTCTTGAAGTGCGTGTCGACGTTCTTGTCCCAGTCCAATTGACCGACGATGAAGTCCAGGTCTTGGTGTTTCTCCTCGGGCATGTCTTTGACCAGCAACGACCATGGCACGTAGCGGCCTTCGACGATCGACTGATACATCCCGAACACATCGCTGCCCCACTGAGGTTCGTAGGTGCAGAGCGAACCCGGTGCATGCAGCACGCCTGGCGGGATCAACCAACCGGTGCCGCGTTTGAGTCGATAAGCGCGGCTGAGATCCAAGATGCCATTGTCGCCCTCGTTCCAGTTCTCCAGACAACGACGAACGTCTTCCGGTTGTGTGCCGGGTTCCAACCCCATGAACGTGTAGGCGAAGTTGTTGTCGACGTTGTTCAACTGAGGTGGGAAGTAATAGCTTTCGGGCTTGCCCTCTTGTCCGACCAGTTCCGCGTCCTCGAACGATTGGTGCATGTGGTGAGGAATGGGGCCCATGTTGTCGAAGAACTTCGAGTACACCGGCCAGCGGTTGTACTTCGAAAAGATTGCTTCGCCGACGATGTCATTGCCACGTTCCGCGACGGCGTCTTTCAACATGAACTTCTTGCCTTCGAACAAGCAGAAGCTTTGACCTTCATGCCACACGCGGCCTTCGTTCGCAGCGTCGGTGGTACTGCCGAACCAACGCTCATCAATCCCGCCGCGATCGGCACCAAAACGGTAGTAGTCCGAAGGATGCAGTTTGATGCGGCGTCCTGGGTGCAGGAACGAACGGGGGACCCAGGTCGGCGTCAATCTCAAGACACCACCATGGGCGTCCATGGCAGAATCGAGGATACTGGAAACGCTGTCGCCCTGAATCAATCCTTCGTCTAACTTCACGGTGCTCATCGGGTGCTCGGTTGGAGATGTTGGCTGAGGTGGGAGGGGGAAATAGGATCACATTAGCATGGAACAATGCCCGTGCACGTTGTTTTTCTCGACATGTTTTAGGCTGACCGCAAGGTCTATACAAGTTCAGACAGCGGGCGGAGAATGCCTTGCTTCGTTCGCCATCCTCGAAATCAATTGGAAGTTCTTCATGGCCACCGAATCCATCGTTGTTCGCGAAGTCGATGACCGTGACCAACGCATTCAGTGGAACTCGAACAGTCCGCTGCACTTGGATTTGTCGACGCGAACCGGTGAATGGACCATCCGCCACGGTTTTTTCCGTGGCGGCGTCAGCGAGGGCGTTGAGATTGTGCGGCTCCAGAACGAACGCTTGCACGTCGACGTTTTGCCAACGCGTGGCATGTCAATTTGGCGATTGGAATGCGACGGTGTGCGGTTTGGTTGGCGGTCACCCGTGGTCGGCCCTGTGAATCCCATTCATGTGCCCGTGGAAGAACCCAGCGGTTTGGGATGGTTGTCCGGGTTCGACGAATTGGTCGTTCGGTGTGGTTTGCACAGCAACGGTGCGCCTCAGCATGATGCCAATGGTCGGCTGGAATTTCCGCTGCACGGGCACATCGCCAACACGCCGGCAGATTCTTTGGCGGTTGAGTTTGATGAGGCCAGCGGACGTCTCGAATTGATTGCTGAAACCGTGGAAACGCGACTTTTCTTCAAACGGTTCCGCATGCGTTCTCGCATTCGCCTTCATGCGGATCGAACGGAAGTCGAGCTGCTCGACGACGTGACCAACGAGTTGGCCACTCCCCAAACAATGCAAATGCTCTACCACGTGAATCTGGGAGCACCGATCTTGGAGGAGAACGCTCGCGTTGTCGCGGCGCTGGACGAACTGGCACCCAAGGACGCTCATTCGGCCGCACAAATGGATCGCTGGGACACGTTTGATGGCCCCACCACCGGCGAAACCGAACGGGTGTACTTTGCTCGCCCCCGCGCAGATGAAACCGGTACCACGCATGCGATGCTGATGTCGGCAGATCAACAACGTGGTTTTGGTGTCAGTTTCAAAACAACGACATTGCCAGCGTTTATCCTATGGAAGAACACGGCGGCTGAATCCGATGGCTACGTCACCGGTCTGGAACCCGCGACCGGATTCCCCAATCGACGTGGGTTCGAAGAACAACAAGGCCGATTGGTGGACATCGACGCTGGTGAAACCAAATCGTTTCGGGTGAAGTTGCATCCTTTGGTGGAAGCGGAATCGGTCGAATCGATGCGGCAAAAAATCGAAACGCTTGCCGCCGAGGGCGAGCCCGCCAGCATTTCACAAGATCCGCGAAACGACTGGACTGATCTCGATGGCTGAACCAGAACATCTGGGGCCTTACCAAATCGAAAGCGTCATTGGACGCGGCGGGATGGGTTCGGTTTATCGGGCTCGGCACGCCAAGAGCGGCGAAGAGGTCGCGGTCAAGCTGATCGCTCAACACGTCGCGGATGACATGCGTTTTCGCCGACGCTTCGACGCCGAAGTCGAAACACTCCGACGACTGCGGCATCCCAACATCGTGCGGCTGATCGGTTACGGCGAAGAATCAGGACAGCTGTTCTACTCCATGGAATTGGTCCGCGGCGAAACGCTGCAAAAGCGAATTCGTGACGTCAAACGATTGGGCTGGTTGCCGACCTTGGATGTTGCTTCGCAAGTCTGCGCGGCATTGAAGCACGCTCATGACATCGGCGTGATTCACCGCGACCTCAAACCGGCGAACTTGATTTTGACGGACGCGGGCGAAGTCAAATTGGTCGACTTCGGCATCGCGAAGCTGTTCGGATTCGGCGAGCAAACGTTGCACGGATCCGTGCTGGGCACCGCCGACTACATGGCGCCCGAGCAAGCCGGCAGTCATGCGATCTCGCCGCGGACGGACCTGTACGCGCTTGGCAGCGTCATGTACGCGATGCTGGCGGGTCGGGCTCCGTTCGCCGGTAAAAAGGTGACTCAGGTGGTCGAAGCGTTGCAGCGTGATCGGCCGGTTCCGTTGGATCTGATCAACCCGGACTTGCCCGCCGAAGTGGTCGAGATCGTTCATCACTTGCTGGAAAAAGACCCGGCTGATCGGCCTCCCACCGCGTTGGCGGTGATGAATCGATTGAAAGCCACCCGAGCTGGTTTGCAACGTGGCCGTACGCTGAACGAATTGACCTCACGAACGCGTTTGGGCGACGACGATGCGACTCCGGGTTTGCCGCCGTCCATCGCGGGCGACTTGGACACCCGCGGGGATCATCAAACCGACGCTTCGCGCGAAATCTCACCGGATCTGCCGACGGACGCCACGGGCGGTGATCATGTCACCGGCCGACGTGTTTTGGCCGCGGAACATGCCAGCAACCTGGCGGAACCTCTGACTGACCCGGGTAAAACGGACACTCGCGAGTCAATGGCCCGCGCGGCGAACGAATCTCAGTCCAAGAAGACTCACTTCCAAACCATTGATTCTTCGAAATCCCTCGGTGGTTATCTTTCGGAACAGCATCGCGCGGAACAAGGTGAATCGAACTGGATTCATTACGCTTCCATCATCGGCATGGTCGTCATCTTGTTAGGCGGCCTCGGATTGTTTGTTTACTCGATTCGCACGCCATCCGCGTCAACGCTGTACGCGTCGTTTGAGAATGCGGAACTCAATGGCACGCTTACCAACGAATTGCCTCGGATGACGCAATTCCTCGAAAACTATCCGGACGACGAACGCATCGAGCAGGTGATGAATTGGCAACGCTTTGCCAAGTTAGAAGCCACCTATCGCCGTTTGAAAGCGCGTTCGCGTTCGGGTGGATCCGAGGTTTTGCCCGCCGCCGAGCAAGCCCTGTTGCAAGCATTGTCGTTACGCAACACCTCCACGACCGACGCAGCCAAACAGCTACAGGCTTGGTTGGATGTGTATTCGATCGAGGTGGATCCTGAGAAGAATGGGATCGTGCTCTCACCCGGTGAGAAGCTGAAACATCGTTTACGAATGCGAGATCTGGAGCAGCTCAAGGTCTTGGTGGAAGACGAGCTGGCTCGATTGAAGTCGGATCCGTCGAGTGTGGAAGCCAACACCGAACGTCAGCAAGCGTTGCAGTTGCGACTGACCACCGCCCGAACGCTTCCCACCGAAAAGCAGCGACGCGTCCTCGAAGGAATCGTTGTTTTGTACAACGAGCAACCTTGGGCAGAGAAGATTGTCAACGAAGCCAAGCAACAGCTCGAGACCCTCCCCTAACAACACCAAACACGTAGGTCAGGCCCCGCCTGACGATGGTGATACGCCGTCACAACCACCAACGCCAAACCACGCTTTCCACCGATCAAACCCAGACCACGCCTCGCTTTGTTCCAAAGCATCGGCCGGGCCGTCAGGTGAGACCTGACCTACACGCAGGAGCGCATCAATCAACCGTAGGTCAGGCCGTGCCTGACGATGGTGATACGCCGTCACAACCCACAACGCCAAACCACGCTTTTCACCCATCAAATCCGAACCACTCCTCGCTTTGTTCCAAAGCATCGGTCGGGCCGTCAGGTGAGACCTGACCTACGCGAAGGGACGCATCAATCAACCGTAGGTCAGGCCATGCCTGACGATGGTAAAACGCCGCCACAACCACCAACGCCAAACCACGCTTTCCACCGATCAAATCCGGGCCACGCCTCGCTTTGTTCCAAAGCATCGGTCGGGCCGTCAGGTGAGACCTGACCTACACGCGGGGACGCATCAATCAACCGTAGGTCAGGCCATGCCTGACGATGGTGAAACGCCGTCACACCCACCAACGCCAAACCACGCTTTTCACCCATCAAATCCGAACCACGCCTCGCTTTGTTCCAAAGCATCGGTCGGGCTGTCAGGTGAGACCTGACCTACGCGAAGGGACGCATCAATCAACCGTAGGTCAGGCCATGCCTGACGATGGTAAAACGCCGTCACAACCACCAACGCCAAACCACGCTTTCCACCGATCAAACCCAGACCACGCCTCGCTTTGTTCCAAAGCATCGGCCGGGCCGTCAGGTGAGACCTGACCTACGCGAAGGGACGCATCAATCAACCGTAGGTCAGGCCCCGCCTGACGATGGTGATACGCCGATGCACTCACCAAACCAAAGCCACGCGTGTCAGCGAGCAACTCCCGTGAACTCCTCGCTTGGTTCCAAAGCATCGCCCGAACCATCAGGCGAAACCTGATCGTCGGTGGGGAACTCGAGCACTTCCTCATCGTTGTACACGGCCATCTCGTGTGCCATCTCGATCGCTTCGATCAATTCCGCCCGATGCTGCCGGGTATCGGCGTCGCCCGGATCGAGCTTCTGAACTTCTCGGAGAGTTGCAAGCATCTCTTCCAACACTTCAACCCCCAAATAATTCATGTGTCGTCGGATGTAAGACAGGTTGGCGGAACCTTGATACCAATTCGATTGACGCAAAGCGATCTCGTCAGCTTGCACCAGCAATCGATCGACAATCCAAGGCTCAGCCGACTCGTTTTGCAACGCCTTCGCGATCGCTGAAATCTCAGGCAATCCGTCTCCGCGTTCCGGGTACTTCGGAGGCGGATCCCACACCATCGGGAATGCTTTTGCCCCGAGACGTTGCATTTGTTGGATCGCCGCGTCGATTTTCCCTGCTCTCAAAAGCTGGTCCACCTCGGCGGCTTGGTAAAGGTTCGGTTGGAACGCAATTGCAGCGGCACAGAGCACCACACACGCGATTGCCGGCCATGCCCAAACCAAACGTTGCACCGGAGCGGCGTCAAAACCCACTTGCTGCCAAGCTTCTGGTTTTCGTTTGGCCAGCGTGACGCCGACAATCGCGATGAGTAACGAAGGCAAAAACCCATAAAAGCAAAGTCCGCCGACGAATTCCTGGTAATCCAAAAGCGTTTGCTGAGTCTCAGTCAACCGAACACCGCCCATCAGCGAAACCATCGACAGTGTTTTGGAGAGGACCGCCACGAAGGCAATCACCATGCAAGGTGTGACGATCCACGCCAAGGCTTGCCAAAAACGAACTCCAAATTGAACACTCACCACACGGCTGAACAGCAACACACGCCAGATCGAAACGATCGACAAAAGAGTCAGATTGAAATTCAAAGCGGTCAGTTCATCCGTCATCGTTTCAATTGGGATCGCATAAAGCCATGCGAGAGGCGCGGTCATCCAGTAACCCGAAAGAAACATCCGAAGGTCAACCCACCACGAGGCGGACCTGCGTCCAGCCATGCCAAGGCAAGAACTGACGACGACAAAGAGAATCCCACAAAACACCAACGAAGCCGCAAATGGTCCGAGCAGATCGGTAGGCTGGTGCAGCCAACTGACCGCATCGTATTCGCGAGCCATCGCTGCCGTTGCCACCAACAAACCACCCAGCAACAACGACCAGCGTGACTGCAAGACTCGCAGAATGGAGTCTCGCGAACCGACCAGGAACAACGCGGGATCACGAAATCGAAGGGACGCAGTGTCACTCATGGGGAAACCTTCCGCCGCGGTCGTTTGGATCGAATGGATTTTTGAATTTGGTCGCGTCGCGATTGAGCTTCGGGCCGATAGACGCGTCCCACCAATTCGTCGAACGAATCCTGTAGCTGGACGACCGTCATTTGATCGGGTTGATACACGACATCGAACAGGGTGTATCGTGAAAAGTCACCGGGTAGCAATCGCCCCGCTTTGAGAAGCGATTGGTAGAGGCTGGTACCGGGAAACGGTGTTTGAAGCGTTAGCTGAACTTCGCCCAAAGGAGCCTCGTCCAAAAAGTCACCGAGACGTTCGATTGACGCCGGTGTTTCTCCTTCGGCTCCAACGATGAAGCAACCGTTGACGACAATGCCCGCGTCTTGAATGGCCAAGACCGCCTCCATCATGCGATCCCAGTCGGCGGTTTTGGCTCCCATGCCGGGGTAGCGAAAAACGTTCGATTCCAAACCGACCAGAATCTGCCGACAACCGCTTTCTGCAATCTGGCGTAGCAACTTCGGACGCAGAGCAATCCGCCAATCGGACTCGGTGAACCATCGAGCTCCGTGCCGCCGCAAAGCATCCAGCATCCAACTGTGATCGCGATTGCTCGCAAACGTGTTGTCGTCGGCAAGTTCGATCCACGGTCGAGATTGACGCGTGGTGATCGCGGCAAGTTCACGTTCAAACAATGCATCCGGTTTGACGCGGGCCGGACCAAGCAAGCGACTGGCGGCGCAGAACGAACACGACCAGGGGCAACCACGCATCGATTGGACGGTGTAGCGTGGCGGTGCGTGATCGCCCAACAAGTCCCAACGTGGCATCGGCGAATCGGAAAGCGAATAGTGGCCGCAGGATTGATACTCCGGCTGCATCCGATCACCTCGAAAATCGATTAGCAATCGTTCGAACGAGGGTTCTCCGTCGCCGCGGACCACCACATCGAAATGAGGCTGGCAATGATCAGGAGCCGCCGTCGCATGCAAACCACCGATGATGGTTGTGATCCCGCGTTTGCGAAGTCGCTCGCTCAACCGACAAGCTCGATCTGCTGACGGCGTGAGGGCGGAGAATGCGACCAAGTCAGGCTGGCCATTTTCACTTGCCCCGTGTTCACCCGCACTGAGTATTTGGTCCACCGCGGTCGACTCTTCAGCGATGCCATCATCCAGCACCAATTCCACCTCCCAATCGTCAGGCACCAATCCGGCGAGGGTGAGCAAACCCAAGGGTGGTAATTGGGAGAGCGCCGTCGCACGGCGCGCTAATCCTGGCAGACGCAACCCACGTTCGAGCAACGCATCGTGTCCCACCCGAAGCCCGCTCATGGAAACCAATGTGATTTTTGGGCGTGGCAAAAGCGACTCCGGCGGTTCGTAGGCATGTTCTCAATGGACGCATCGATGACACGCAGAATTGCGTGGAAACTGCATCACCAGAAACGTCGGTTGAATCGCTTCATGTTAAACTACTCGCGTCATCCCCATGCACCTTCCTCCTGAGACCATCCATGTTCTGTTCACCGCGTCGGCTGCTTCGTGTCTTGTGCGTTTGTTTGGGTGTGGAGTTGGCGTGTGGGTTATCCGGAAACATGCTGCTCGCGCAAGAAGCGACGACGCAAAAACAATTTTTGATCCCAGAGACCAACGAAGGCATGGCGGGCGAAGGTCCTGTCCGTCGTTACGATTGGATGAAGCAGGTGTGGCAACGGCGACGAGCAACGTTTCGTTCTCGCCAAGAGCAAGACCGCCATGCGATTGTGTTCTTAGGCGACTCCATCACGCAGGGCTGGGGCGATGATTTTCGCGGATCGTTGGGAGACCGCCACGTTGCCAACCGTGGAATCAGTGGCGACACCACACGTGGCATGCTGTATCGGTTGGAAGAAGATGTGTTGAGCCTGGACCCGAAAGCAGTAGTGATGCTGATGGGAACCAACGATTTGGAGGAGCACGCCGAACCGAAGACCGTTGCCGGAAATGTTCGTTTGATTCTTGACGAGTTGCACAAGCACAACGCCGACATGCCGATCGTGCTGTGTTTGGTGATGCCAAGCAGCGAAACGAAGGCTCGTCCGGCGAAGAAGATCAAAACGTTGAACTCAATGCTGACTGAGATCGCTGAAGAAGCCGACCATGTGCACCTGGTCGATACCTGGACACCATTTGCCAACGAAAACGGTGATGCGAAGGTGGAGGAGTTCCCAGACCTGCTGCATCCCAACGAAGCGGGATACGCCAAATGGAAGGCAGCATTGGAGCCAACGCTGAAACAGCTCGGCCTCTGAAGCAAATCACCGCGAGGCAACGTGTCAGCAACGCAAAGTGTGCAGCAAGCGTTTCCCCGCTCACTGCCCCGCCAGTTTTGCGATCGTTTCTTTTAGCATCTTGCCGACATCGACAAGATTCTCCGCTCCGGGAACTAAGTCCGATGCAAGCCACGGTTTTTCGTTCGCTTTTGCGCGGAAGGCACACGGAAGTGGTTCCAAATCCAATTGATGGCGTCTGGACAGACGCATCGCCCGCGGCATGTGAAAAGCACTGGTGATCAGACCGATCGTTCGCGAGTCGGATGAAGATTCGCTTGCTTCCCAAAGAGCGGACAAGGCACTCGGTGGGGTCTGAATCAGATCCGCGAGCGATTCCATTTCAGCCTGTGTGTTGACGCCTTCGATCGAGAAAATGATCCCGTCCGGAACCCCCAGTGACCTCAACAGCGTCCGAGATTGTTTGGTGGGAGGCTCGTAGCCGTCCGTGGCGGAACCAGTGACGATGATCGATCGCGTTGCCCCCGCATGGTAGGCCTGGGCAGCCGAAATGACGCGTTCACCATCACTGCCCAATTCATAAAATCCAGGTGCGACCGCGTAGGATCCACCACCCAAAACCACAACGGCGTCAAACGGTGTCTCCAGCTTTCTCTGTTCGATTGCCGCGTGAGGATCCAACCTCAGTGGTGTCTCCACCGACCGACTGGCCCAATTGGCAAACGATCCATTGGCTACAACTCCCCACGCAAGAAAAAGCAACAACGCCCCGAGCGGTTTCCAACCAGATATCGTCCCGCGTCGGTAAGCGCGCAGCCGAGAGGTTGTGAATGCGAGGAGTCCTAGCCAGACCAAACCCACGGGCTGAATCAGCGCGGTGCCACACCGCATTCCTGCAACAAAACCTTGTTGAAACCAGGTCACCGCGACCAAGCCCCCAACCAAGGCGGCCGGAACCGCGAGTGGAAGTAGGAATTGCACGCAATATGCGAGACCATTTGGCGTTCGCTTTGAAGTCGATGAAGAATTCGTTGAGGAGCGGGATGAGGATTCGTCAGACACGTCGAGGCCAACCGGGCGTAGGAAGCGATTGATCCGTTGGAAACAGACCGAGGACAATCAGGATATTAATTGCTCTCGGTAGGCAACGTCACCGGCGGGCTCGCGCCCGTTCCGCTACAGCAATCAATCTTTCAGTAGGTCAGGCCCCGCCTGACGCTACCACCAAAACCATGCCACCTCACCGGACCTCGCCAAACTCCGTTCATCAAAAATCAACGATTCACCGTTCGTCAAATTCGGTGAACTCTCACCAGAGGGCTCGCGCCCGTTCCGCTACGAGCAATCATCCTCCCAGTAGGTCAGGCCCCGCCTGACGCTTCGACGTTCACACCAAACAGACATAAAAAAACCGCACGACAAAAACATCGTGCGGAGTTTGGATAGGCAGGTTGCTGCGATCAGCGAGACTATCGTTTGTTCGCTTCGGCCTGGGCTTCCTTCATCGCGTCTTCCATGGCTCCGGAAGGAGTTTCGTAGGCGCTCAGATCTTCAGGGGAAACGACCTTTTCCGTCTTCGCTTCGCCGCAACCAACGACGAAAAGAGAAGCGAGGAAAAGACCGGCAAGGGTCGACTTATACATAGGAGGTTCCTTTGGAATGAAAAAGCCACCGCCGAGGAAAATCCATCGGCGGAGACAGGAGAGATGCTCGAAACTAAATCGATCAAGAACTCAAATCAGAATTCTTCGTCGATCACTTCTTTGGCTGCACGAGTCCCCAAAGCACCCCACAAACCGTAAGGGCTCTGTGCACCTGGGCGGTTGATGCCCGTGCCGTCCCAAATGACTGGAGGAGCTTCTTGGTTGCCGGCTTCGATCGAGTCGGTGATGAACTTGACCGCACCGTCGCCCATCAGCATGTGCACACCACCTTGGTGACGACTACTTGGTGCCACGTTACCGCCATCACGCTCTGGGAACCAATCGCCCGTTTGGAAAACACAAACTGGCGAGTTGGGAGGATTGACGGTGGTGACCATCGACTGGGTTGGGTAACCGCTGTGCCAACGGAATCCACGTCCGTATCGCAACGTCCAACCGGTCGCATTGTTGGCACTGAGGTCAGTGGTGTCTAAGTAGAACTGAGGACGCTGTGGGTCCACGTACGCTTGCTGGAAGTTCAC
Organism: Rhodopirellula halodulae; assembly: GCF_020966775.1. Taxonomy (NCBI): domain Bacteria; kingdom Pseudomonadati; phylum Planctomycetota; class Planctomycetia; order Pirellulales; family Pirellulaceae; genus Rhodopirellula; species Rhodopirellula halodulae. The sequence goes on from NZ_JAJKFV010000016.1 coordinate 18,750, forward strand.
ATCCGTTTTGCATTCCGCGTAGTTCGCAGCATTGGTGCGGTTATCAAGGTCGCCCAAGTCTGTCGCCAATTCACCTGCGGCGATGGTGTTGGACAAACCATCCAGCACGTCGCGGAAGCGAGTGGCGGTACGACCGATAAAGAAACCACGAGTCGCAGCAGGCGAACGTTCAGCAGGCCAGCCGCGACGAGCCGTCAGGTTCCATTCCCACGTGCCTTGAGTCATGTAATCGAACGCGTCGCCCATGCAGGCACCGTAGTTCGTTCGGCCGCGAGCAGGCGCTCCCTTTCCAGGGTCGCTGGGGCAGCGGAACCCGGGAACTTCGGTCAACCAAGGATCATAGTTGTTGCCCGCGTCACTGTCGGCAGCGTAACCGAACGCGGGGACGTCGATATTTCCATCGCCGTTGTTGTCACGAGGGTTGGCGATTTGTTCCCACAAGCCTTGCTGCTCGATGAAGGGAAGAATGCCGACAAGGAAGCTGTTGGTTCCCATCGCATTGCGATCTGGGTTGCCGCTGTTCCACGCGCTGCCGGCTGGCTCCTGGCTGTGCAACCAAACGCCTGCCCGGTGAGGACCAGACATTTGAGTTGGCAACATGTTGTAGGCCGAGTGGTAGTTATGCAGGGCCAAACCGATCTGCTTGAAATTGTTGCTGCAGCTCATGCGACGAGCTGCTTCGCGAGCGGCTTGCACGGCGGGCAGAAGCAGCCCAACGAGAACGCCGATGATCGCGATCACCACCAACAATTCGACAAGCGTGAAACCGCTTTGCCGCTGGGGGTGAGTCAGACGGATACGAGAGTGTGTCATCTGATTTCCTCAAAAGGACGGATAAGAAACAAAGAAATTGCCGCAATGCAAATTTGAACGCGGCGTGTACCTAATCGTACCCGTTTCCCGAAGAACTGAAGGGCGAATAACACGCCCCCACGACACCCTGGAGAGCACCAACGTGTCATTAATGGGTGAATCGCTCCATCCCAGTTGAGTGGCTCCGTATCAATTTGAAGCAAAGATGAATTTTGGGTTCAAATATATATATTCAATGTCTATGCAATTCAGACGACGCAACCACACCGCAAACTGCGAATGAAACCGGTCCCAAAACACCTATTTACTTTGCATGTAAAGTCAATTTACGTAAGACGTGAACTCACATGGTGGCACAACGAAAAGCGACACGCTCAGAACGAGCAACGTCGACCACGATTCGCCAGTTAGATATTTTGTCACACCCGAGCACGCAGCGTTGCATTCTGCGACGAGTCATTTTGTCTTTCATTCGACGCTCGAAATTGGACTGAAAATTTTCCGAAATTTTTCTCGATTCCCTCTGAACCAAGTGTCGCTCTCGAGGTTGGCTAGCCAAAGTCTTCAGCGATACGTTGAAGGCTTCAGCATTCGCGGGTGGTGTTGGCGCCTGCGTGATGACAACATGAATTCATCACAGCCTCATGATCGGAATCAACGGTTTTCAAGCGGGGACATCGGTGGAGCCATTTCGACGCGCTGAACAAAACTGGATTTGGCAGATCACATGGATCCTTCTGTCGGTTGGATTCGTTGCCGGTTGTCGACCAGACACCAATTCGGAGCCGCCACGCGAGACATTCGCGACGCAGCCCACAATCTCAAACAGTCAACCGGAGAAGCCCTCACGAGAAACGGGTCAGCCAAATCCTTCTGCCAAGGAAACTCCGCATGACGAATGGACACGCTTGCAAACCGCGGTGGCCGTTGCCGATGCGAATCGGTTGGCTGAACGGCAAGTGCGATCCGGAACCGCAAGCGTGGATCAATCGCTGTCGCTGTTGACTCGCAATCGAGCCTTTCCTCCAGCCAGTTGGAGTCGTCCAGGCTTGACCACCCGTTCCCAAGCGATGTGGCACTTTGACCGCAGGGAATATGACGCCGCCCTGAGGTGTGCCTTTCGATCAGTGGACTCAGACTCCAACAGCTCAGCCACCGCTGGACCGCAGGATTCTCAAATCGACACCGATTCAGCCGAGTGGCAAGCTTTTCACGGGCGTTTGCTGGCGGAGGCTCAACGACTGGACGAGTTGCCAGCATGGTTGGAAGCATGCGACGACGAGACTCGGCGACACGCACACTTCTGGGCGGCTCTTGGGATTTGGTTAGGCAGCCACCAAAAACACCGTGCGGCAGTCGGAGCTTCTCTGCAAGCGATTCGAATGGACCCGACGGACCAGCTCACGGTGCAACGAGTTGGCAATTGGCTGCATGCGTTGGACCAAGAAAACGAAGCCGAACTGTTCTACCGACGAGCCCGAGCAATCGCCGAAACCATCGCCTTGCGCGACCAATGGCATCAGCTACAGGAGGTACCTCAGTCTCCAAAACCAAAACGATTGGCCGACAGCCAGACATTCCAAGTCGCGGATTTGCTTGCCAAGCAATTGATGGAAGCGGGGCGTCCCTTCGAATCCTTTCAGTGGACCCTGCATCAATTGGATGTTGCCGAAAGTATCCTCAGAGTGTCGACGCAATCGATGCAGAAACGTCGTTTGGTCTTGCAGAAAATGAACGCCCTCTCCCAAACGCCTGACATCGCGGCGATCCTGGCGGAGGAGCACATCTTGCAAATGCAACCGAGCGAGTTTCCGTTTCAACCGGACTTGCGAGAGGTGCTCGCAGCCTCCGTTGCCAACCACTCTTCCGAACACAACGACGACTTGCAGGAGATCAATATGGACGCTTCGTCGATCAAACTCCAAGACGTCGCGGGAGAAGTCGGGTTGCAATTTCGATTCTGGCCACGAGAACATCGTTCACGAACCTCAAACGCTTTCGCAGATGACCTGACGTTGCCAACCGAATCCTTGCGAATGCACGAGGCGTTGGGATCCGGAATCGGCGTGTTGGATTTCGATCGGGACGGCTGGCCTGATTTGGTGTTCGGACAAGGTGATTGCGATCCACCCAACCTCGTTTCGACGTCCAGCGATCAACTGTTCCGAAACCTGGGCGGGACGTTTCGCAACGAGACTCAGCACGCCGGCTATCTCAACCGAAGGTACGCTTTTGGTGTCGCGGTGGGAGACATCAACCAAGACGGCTTCGACGATCTGTTCATCGCGAATCTTGGCGTGAACGTTCTGTTGATCAACAACGCCGATGGAACCTTCCGGGAAAGCACGTCGAACCTCGGCGATCAAAGCGTGCCCGGGTTCGAGGGGGCCTTCACGACTTCCGCAGCGATTGCTGATTTGAATGGCGACGGGTTGCCTGATTTGTTCGAAGCCAATTACGTCGAACGCGAAGGATTGATGCAGCGATTGCCGCCCGATGAAAATGGCCGCGTGCCGCAAAAGACTCCGCGTAGCTTGTTCGCGGAGCCCGACCGAGTTTGGTTGCAAAAGGGTTCGGGAGGCTGGCGTGTGCAAACCATCGGAAGCGATGTGGCCCGGCCCGGAACATCGTTGGGGTTGATCATCGGAAACTTGACTCGCGAAGGATCGGCCGAGCCGGACAAACAATTCGACATGCCCCAGGTCAACGAAGTGTTGGTGGGCAATGACGCTCGCCCGAATCACTTTCTACGTCGATCCAAAGAAATGACGACTTGGTCCGAGAGCGCGACCGTTGCGGGACTGGCCAACAATGTGGAAGGCTTGCCCACCGCTTGCATGGGAATCGCTGCCGCCGATTTCGATCAGAACGGCGGCTTGGATTTTTTCATTACCAACTTTTCGACTGAATCTGTTTCGCTATTCCTCAAGAACAATTCGGGGGCTTACACCGATCAATGCGTTCGCAAAGGTTTGTCGTCGGCGACGCGGCCGATGGTCGGTTTCGGGTGCAAGGCAATGGACCTGAATCGCGACGGTTGGCTGGATGTTTGTTTGGTCAACGGACACATCGACGACCTGCCCGGTGAAGACTACAAGATGCCGCCGCAGTGCTTTTTGGGTCGAGGCAAGGAGGCATCCACCGACACGTCCGATCCTGCCAATCGAACGCTGCTCGATTTTGTCCCAGCGATACCGAACGACCCGAATGGCTACTGGACCACGCCCGCCTTGGGACGCGTGATGGCGCGAGTCGACTACAACCGCGACGGTCGTTCTGATTTGGTTGTCAATCACTTGGACAAAGACGTGGCTCTGCTTCGCAACGACAGCGAAGGCGAGGGGCATTCCATTCGCCTCGATCTGATCGGCACAATTTCAGAACGCGATGCGATTGGGGCTCGGGTTGAGGTGCAAACCGACGCAGGCAAACGATTCGCCGATGTTGTTGCTGGTGATGGTTACATGTGCACCGACGAGTCCGTCGTGGAGATTCCATTGGGGCTCGCCAATCCAGAGACGGTGACCGTTCATTGGCCGTCCGGGTCCATTCAACAGTTTGCATGGGACAATGAATGGACCGGTCGTCTGATGACGATCGTCGAGGGCCAATCGTTTTGGTGGTGATCGAGGGTGAGCCACTCCATCGCGACGATCCGTGACAACAGTGTTAAACTGAATCGTGTCCGTTTCAGTTGCCCATCCGGAGTGCACGGAAGTGTTGCGAGTATCCGATCTCACCAAATCCTATCCCACCGCAGGAGAACCGCTGTCGGTGCTTCGCGGCGTTCAGTTGGAGCTGGCTCCGGGGGAGTCCGCCGCGATCGTGGGCCCCAGCGGTAGCGGTAAAACAACGCTGTTGCAAATTCTCGGCACCTTGGACGAACCGGATTCGGGCAGCGTGACCATTCAGGGCGAAGATCCGTTCGCATTGGGACCGAAAGAACGAGCCGCGTATCGCAATCAAACCATCGGTTTCATCTTTCAAGATCATCATCTGTTGCCACAATTGTCGGTCACGGAAAACGTGCTGATCCCAGCACTCGCCAGTGGCAAACCGAGCTCCGATGACGTCACGCGAGCCGGAACGTTGATTGATGCGGTTGGATTGTCGCATCGCGCCGGGCATTTGCCTCGCGAGTTATCAGGCGGCGAACGAGAACGGGTGGCCATCGCTCGCGCGTTGTTAATGCAACCGGCGGTGTTGTTGGCGGATGAACCAACGGGAAATCTGGATGCGAAAACCGCCAAAACCATCACCGAGTTGTTGCTGCGTTTGCAGGCCGAACAGAACACGGTCCTCGTCACGGTGACTCACTCGTTGACCTTGGCCGATGACATGCATCAACGCTATGAACTGGTCGATGGCCAATTGGTCCAACGGGAACGATTCGGGATCACCGCATGAGTTCGTCGCTGTCGCCTGAAACGTTGCAGCAAATCAAGCGGCTGGACCTGAAGGCACGCATGGTGGTGCGCGGATTTTTGCAAGGATTGCACAGCAGTCCGCTGCAAGGTTTTTCCGTCCAGTTCAGTGATCACCGCCGTTATTCGCGAGGCGATGACCCGAAGCTGATCGATTGGTTAGTGTACGCCAAGACAGACAAGCACTACATCAAACGCTTCGAGGCGGAGACCAATCTGACGGGTTACCTGTTGATGGACTTGTCGAAATCGATGGGGTTTCGCCAAGGCGACTCGATGACCAAGTTTGAATATTCCACTTGTTTGGCCGCCGCACTGACCTATTTGATGTCGCTGCAAAAAGACCCCGTGGGTTTGCTGACGTTCGACGACAAATTGCGAGCGATCCTGCCGGCACGCAGTCGGCGAGGGCACTTGGGGGATGTTTTGGCGGCGTTGTCAGGCATGACTCCCGAAGGAACAACCGAGCTACCCAAGTGCTTGGTTCAAGTCGCCGCGATGCTGAAACAACACAGCTTGGTGATGCTGTTTTCCGATTTGTTGGGTGACCCGGAGGAAACACTAGCGGCGCTGGGACGACTTCGTCACGGCGGACACGACGTGATTGTTTTTCATGTGATGGACGACGCGGAGGTCCGTTTTCCATACGACGGTCCAATCGAATTTGAAGACCCTGAAACCGGCGAGTTGATCAGCGTGGATGCCACCGGGTTTCGAGCCGAGTACCTGGATCAAGTCGAAGCGTTTCGCGAAACCTATTCGCGTGGATGTGCCGCCCTGCGAATTGACTATGTTCCGCTCGACACCAGCATGCCGTTTGACCGGGCTCTCACCGAGTACCTGCAACAAAGACAAGCAAGGCTCTGAGTTCTAAAATTGTCGTCTATTGGCGATGGTCGATCGATTGGGTCCGGGATCTCGTGTCGCAGGTTGCGATGAAACGCGCCCAATAGCCGACGTGCGTTCGCACCAGTTGCCACAACGTGCGTTTGACGTAACACGTAGGTCCGGTTCCACCGGACGCTTGAGGTTGACCTCTTCGAGAGATTGTTGTTTCGAGCGAGACGCATCATTGGCAATGGGCAGTCGCTGGGCATAGCGAATGCCAACCGCGGCTAACGCCGATCGGCTACTGGGTGGCTCGACAGGGTGCGGTTTGTTGGTGATGGTCAATCGATTGGCCTCCGGGATCTCGTGTCGCATACTGCGATGGAACGCACTGTATAGCCGACGTGCGTTAGCACCGGTTGTCACGACGAACGCCCAGCCGATGCAAGCTGAGGGAACAGAGGTCGATTGGTCGAGCCGACCAGCAAAACCGAGCGAGCGAAGCGAGCGACGGCAGGATTGATGGCAAAGTCACTCGGGGCATTTGGTCGGCTGGTTGTGCGATGCAGGCACCGACGGGCACGGCCAACCGCGGCTAACGCCGAACGGCTACTGGGTTGCTCGATTCAGTTGACTGGATGGCGATTTCAGAGTGCGTGCCGTAGGTCCGGTTCCACCGGACATTTGCGGTTGGCCACGCCGAGCGGATTGTTATTTCGAGCGAGTCGCATTGTTAGCGATGGGCAGTCGCTCGGGCTGGCAAATGCCAACCGCGGCTAACGCCGATCGGCTACTGGGTTGCTCGACAGGGTGCGGTTTGTTGGTGATGGTCAATCGATTGGCGTCCGGGATCTCGTGTCGCATGCTGCGATGGAACGAACCCAACAGCCGATGTGCGTTAGCACCGGTTGTCACGACGAACGCCCAGCCGATGCAAGCTGAGGGAACAGAGGTCGATTGGTCGAGCCGACCAGCAAAACCGAGCGAGCGAAGCGAGCGACGGCAGGATTGATGGCAAAGTCACTCGGGGCATTTGGTCGGCTGGTTGTGCGATGCAGGCACCGACGGGCACGGCCAACCGCGGCTAACGCCGATCGGCTACTGGGTTGCTCGATTCAGTTGACTGGATGGCGATTTCAGAGTGCGTGCCGTAGGTCCGGTTCCACCGGACATTTGCGGTTGGCCACGCCGAGCGGACTGTTATTTCGAGCGAGTCGAATCATTGGCGATGGGCAGTCGCTCGGCCTGGCAAATGCCAACCGCGGCTAACGCCGATCGGCTACGAGGTTGCTCGATTTGGTTGATTGAGCGAACGCGCTGGGTATCTCCGGCACGGACGGATCAATTGACTTGGATCTGTCTCTAACCTTCGGTTTGATTGACGCTGGTTGGTTGCGTGGAGGATGCCTTGCGATGTTCGGTGCGGAACTCACCCGGGGCTTGGCCGGTTTCTCGTTTGAACACGGCACCGAGACTTTCCTTGTGCGTGTAGCCGGCCATGGGGGCGATCTGCTCCAGCGTCATATCCGTGTCAATCAGCAGTTGCTTGACCCGAGCGACTTGTGTCATCGTGATTTGATGATGCGGGGTGTGACCGAGCACGTCTCGAAAGCGTCGCTCCAATTGTCGGCGCGACAGCGAGGTGATCTCAACAACATCCCCCACGTTGATACCGCTGCACGCGTTGTGGCGAATGTAGCGGCACACCCTCGCGAGCTCCGCATCCTCCACCGCGACGACTTTGGTCGACAAACGCTCGGTCACCGACAGCGGCGCGATGCGTTCGGTGTCACGGGCCGGCTTCTGTCCAGCGAGCATACCATCCAAAATTTCCGCCGCGCGGTAGCCGGCACCTTCCGCATCAGGACGAACGCTTGACAACGTCGGATCGCAAATGGAGCAAAGCGTGTCATCGTCATCCACGCCGATGACCCCGACATCATCCGGCACCGCGATGTTGGCGATACGACATGCATTCAAGACCTGCTGCCCGCGAATGTCGTTGCATACGAACAAACCGGTGGGTCGCTTGAGCGTGGACAACCACTGCGCCAGAGATTCTTGCTCGACCACGCCGGCTCGTTCCAGTTCAGTGAGCGCCACACCGGGAGCACCGGGCGATTGATACTCCGTGAACTCACACTTCGCGGCGCGAACCAATTCACGAAACGCGGCCAACCGCTCATCCGAATACTTTGCAAACCGAAAGCCGCAAAATGCAAAACGCCGAAAGCCGCGTTCCCACAAATGTTCAAACGCCATTTGCGAAACGCGTTGATTGTCCGCTTCGACTTGAGGCACGCCCGTGAACTTGCGATTGCAACGCACATCGACGACGGGCACGCGAAGCTGTCGCAAGGGTTCGATCGTGTGTTGATCGACTCGAGCGATCACGCCGTCAACTCGGGTGCGTGAGATCCAATTCGGCACGCCCGAATCCAGCGTCATCTCCTCGTGCAGCAAGGACCAATCCGCTTGAGTGCGGGCATACAACGAAATGCCCCGCAACATTTCGCGACCGTACGCTCGCGACACTTCGACCAGCAAAGCGATTCTGGGTCGGTGGTTGGTCTTCAACGATTCCGCCTCAATCCACAATACACACGACGCAAGCTCCGCACCGGACGTCGCAAAACATTACTCCAAGACTCCTTCACCAAGAGTCTATACAGAAACCAGAAATTAGCAGAGAAATTCTTAGCAAGCAAATGACGACAAGAGCACAAAACACGGGCGTTTAGCCAGCCGAAAACCACGTTGACGCAAAGACCAAATTCCGAGACGCAAAAAAACATCGTTTTACCGAGATCGTTCACCACCATGAGGTGGCTCTTCTTCACCCCCCTTTTCACTTGATCTCTTCGAAGGTGTTTTTATGAGAACGCAAAGGAAGCTTGGCTTCACGTTGGTGGAGCTACTGGTCGTCATCGCAATCATCGGTGTATTGGTTGGTTTATTGTTGCCCGCGGTCCAAGCGGCACGGGAAGCAGCTCGCCGCATGAGCTGCAGCAACAACTTCAAACAGATCGGACTGGCGATCCACAACTACCATTCCGCCTACAACCGAATCCCCGCCAACGGAATCGGCACGGTTTCCAACCCCAGCAGCGGCAGCGCGTGGTGGAACAGCAACGTCGCCGCCAACAACCGACGTTTGAGCACTCTGGTTGGCATCCTGCCGTTCATCGAACAGCAAGGATTGTGGGAGCAGATCAGCAACCCGATGGACATCGACAATGACGGCGTCATCGATTTCCAAGCCATGGGACCAACCCCAGACAACATCGACTACACGCCTTGGGCCACCGAACTCCCCGCGTATCGATGCCCCAGTGATCCAGGCGTCGGTTTGCCTGCGCTGGGTCGTTCGAACTATGCCGCGTGCTTGGGCGATGGATCATGGGAAACCATGGTCGGCCCTTGGGACGGTGACTTGCTGGAGCCCGTTTCCAACTATCGATTCACTCGCGCGCAAGCCGGTCACCGTGGTTTCTTTCGCCCACGAGATGCACGTGGACGCTTTCGCGATATTTTGGATGGCTTGTCGAACACCATCGCGATGGGTGAAATCGCAAGCTACCTCGGTGACCGTGACGCTCGCTTGAGCCTGCCCAATGATGGTGGAACGCTGGGTGGCAACGGTGCCGCCAACGCCGCGATTCGCGACAACCCTGGCGTCTGTGACACCTTTGTTGATCCAGAACGTCCCAGCACTTGGCTCAATGGTGCGTCTCGCGAAACGCGTGCACGCGGATTTCGCTGGGCTGACTTCAAGCAGATCTTCAATGGTTGCTTCACGATCCTTCCGCCCAACGACATTTACTGTGCACGCAACAACGGCGACGACTTGTCGAGCACCGCACCGATGTCCAGCCGTCACCAAGGCGGCGTGCACGTGTTGATGGGCGATGGAGCCGTGAAGTTCATCACCGACTCCATTGACGCAGGCAACCGAAATCATGGCGATGTCTGGGTGAACGGGACGGGAGCCCGAGCGCCCGGCAGCCAAAGCCCGTATGGATTGTGGGGAGCCCTCGGCACTCGCGCCGCCAAAGAAGTCATCGGCGAAGAATTCTGATCGTTTGGATCAGTCGCTTCGTTGCCCAAGCAATGACGAGGGGTGGACCACACCAAGTCTGCCCCTCGTCTTCTTTGTCACGTTGCTTCGCTGCAACACGGTTTCTTCGCTCATTCATCATGGAATTCCCGCATGCCCAACCAATCTAAATTCAACACATCACAAGACACCTTTCGTTTGCTTCTGTTCGTTCTTTGTCTCGGTGGATGGATGACGGGATGTTCCGACGACACGCCGAAACCGGTTACCGAAGGTGCAGACCAGGCAGCGATCGAGGCTTACAAAGCCAAGGAACGCGAATTGGAAATGGAATCGATGAAGTCGATGGAAGGTGACAAAGAAATGCCCTGACCGCTTTCGCCGACGAACACCCCGGCGATTGCCGTCGCCCCGGAGGTGATTTGCACGATGAATCTACAAGAAGTGTTTGAATCAAATTTGGCTTGGCGGGTTGGCAATCGATGATTCTGTCCGTCATGGTGATTGGACTTGGACTGTCTCATTCACCACCTAGGAATCACCCCGTGTCGATCCAACCTGTGCCGATTCACCCCGTGCCGATTCAACCTGTGCCCCCCGTGTCCATCCGCCAACGTCTGAGTGGCTCACGATCGCTGAGCCTTTGCCTCGCAATTTGTTTTTTGCTGTCATTCGCTAGTAAAATCCAAGCCGAACAAGGCTGGGGCAGCTTTCAAAACGGCGGTTCGCCGGTTACGGAGCAATCGCTCCCGACCGAATGGTCGCCGGAGGAAAACATTGCCTGGACAGCCGACATCGTCGGCTACGGGCAATCGACACCGATCATTGCACACGACCAGATCGTGGTCACATCGACCAGTGGCGAAAACAAAGACAACTACCACCTGACCTCGTTCTCGACCGATGACGGCGAAAAGCTCTGGCAGGTTGATTTGACCAACCCGTCGCCTTTCAAGAATTCTCCGATGGTCAGTCGTGCCGCCCCGACCGCCATCGCGACGGAAAACGGTTTTGTCGCGTTTTTCGAAGGCGGTGTGTTGCTGGCCGTTTCGCCCATTGGCGAGACTCGATGGCAGCGAGACTTGGTCGCCGAGCACGGCAAGATCGAAGCCCGCCACGGATTGTCCGCTTCATTGGAAAGCGATGGACAACGCGTGTTCGTGTGGGTCGAACGGAGCGAAGAGCCTTACATTTTGGCCATCAACCCAACCAACGGAGAAACGATTTGGAAGACCGATGGATTGGGTTCGACGTCGTGGGCTTCACCAAGATTGATCCCTGTCGAAGACTCGCATCACTTGGTTTGCAGTGCCAGCGGGAAGATCGTTGGTTTGGATCCCGCGTCGGGTGATCAACTCTGGGAGTTCACCGGCCTTTCCAACAACACCTCTTCGACACCCACGATCGTTGGCAACGGCAAGTTTCTGATCGGTGCCTCGGACGGTCGCGGGGAAGAGAACGCCGGCGCGGCGGCGGAAAACAATGGCTTGATCGCCATCTCGCGGGGCGAAAACAATGCCTTCCAAGCCGACTTCGTTTGGCGAGCCGAAAAGGCGTCGTGCACGTTCGGCAGCCCCATCGTGGCCGGCGACACCGCCGTGATCGTCAATCGAGCCGGAGTGCTCTATCGATTGGATTTGGAAACCGGTGAACAAGTCTCGGCAAAACGCACCGACGCCGGTGGCATCTGGGCGACGCCGATGGTCGCGGGTGATCACCTGTACCTGTTTGGATACAAGGGAACGACCAGCGTGTTTTCGTTAGCGGACGGAAAAGAGGTCGCTGAAAATCGTTGCTGGGAAGAAGGCGATGACAGTGACAAAACGCCTGGATTCGGCGGCGGAAATGTGCTCTATGCGGGCGTCCCCGTGGGAAATCGCCTGCTGATCCGCCGCGGTGAGAAACTATTCTGCATCGGCAAATAACGACGCAAGGCCTTCTCAGCCGACCGAATTTGCTCAACCGATGTTGACGCAACTTGACCGGCCGCTACCATATTGAGAACGAGTCGCAACAGAGACTCGTGATCAAGCCAGCGAGCGAACTTCGCCGGCCGCCTTTGACCGCCTTCCGCAGTGGAAGCAACCGTCAAATTCGCGGCCGATTGCGAAGCTGCCAGCCAGCCATGACTTTCCAGATTGCCCCATCCGCACATGCGTGGGGCTTCACGTCATTCCAGGTTGGCTCCATGCAAACATCTTCTTCGCACGAATTCTTTGATTCGCCCCTTCGCAACGTCGCCGCTGAATCGAAGCTTCGCGACGCTCGGATCGCCCTGTCCAACAACGATCCGGAACGGGTCATTCAGCTGTTGGCTTCCGCGAAGCCACTTCAGCAATCTCACCACGACATCGAACCAGCGGTGTTGCTCGGGTTGGCCTACCACCATCTTGGCCGGGCACTGGAATCCGCGGACGCTCTGGAAAAGGCGAGCTTGTTGGGCCCCATTCCAGACGAAGCACGCGTTGCGTTGGCGTCGTCGTATGCCGAACTTCGCCGGACCGACTTGGCTCGCGATTTGTTTTTGGAACTCGCAATCAGCCGTCGCTTGCCACCGGGACTGATGCTTCAGGTTGCGGCCGGGCTCGCCGCGATTGATTCGCCTCAGTTGGCCATGAAGGTTTGCGAATGGATCACCGAGTCCGACGACACGGTGGCACAAGCCTACTTCGACATGGGCGTTTACTCCGCTCGCTGCGGCAACGAACTGTACATCACCGAAGCTCTGACGCGACGCGCGTTGCAATTGGACTCAAAGAACCTGCACTACCAAGTCGGGTTGGCCTCGTTGCTGATTCAATTGCGGCGGGAAGACGAAGCGATCGATGCCATGGCACTCGTCAACGTGGACAACATTCACCAAGCGACCTGCTTCAGTTGTTTGGAACGCATCGCCGAGTTGCTATCGCGGCGAGAAAGGCACGAACTCGCATCCGCTTGCCGGACGCAAGCCAAACGCCTACGCGACGATGCATCCGCACCGAAACCATGTTGAAAAACACGTTCAAAACAAACCTTCTAGAACTCAACCAACTCAATCAATGACAGACAATTTGTTTTTCGCAGACACCGAGTTTGCTGCTGGACGTTTCCATCATGCCATTCAGTTCGCTCAATACACGCTGGCGCAAGACCCTGAGAACGTGGACGCATTGGTATTGCTCGGCATGGCGTGCCTTTGTTTGTGCGAACACGAAGAAGGCATCGATTCACTTGAGCGGGCAGCACTGATCCAACCGCTGCCTCGGGCCGTTCAAATTGAACTCGCCATCGCTTACGGGGCGGTGGGTCGCTGCCAGCTTTCGAAAGACTTGCTGATGTCCATCGCGACCTCTGGCAAAGTCACCAGCCCTGAACTGCTTCGCGTGGCGGCCGGATTGGAAGCCATCGATGCACCGCGACTGGCGATGGAAGCTTGCCGGCAAGCCGGGATTCAGAGCCCAGAGATGCCGGAAGTCCACTACCAAATGGGATGCTACGCCCAGCAGTGCGGGCATTCTGCTGACATCATCGAATCGTTGATTCGCCACGCCGTTCAGCTCGACCCGCGAAACGTTCATTACCGCATAGGACTGGCGTCTTTGCTGATTCGCTTGGGACGAAAGGACGACGCGGTGACGATTTTGACTCCGGTGATCCCGAGCCAAGTGGACGAAATTGATTGCCAATGCTGTCTAAAACGAATCGCCAATCTGTTTTTTGACAGCGACGACATCGAGAGGTCTCGTCTCTGTGCGTCGCGGTTGAAATACCTGACCACGCGAGCCACCCGAGCAAGACAGCTTCCCGCGAGCACGATCAGCGACGTTGAATCCTCGTCAGTAACACGCTGATTCGCCGTGACCGGCGCTGGCGTGGCCACTTACTATTGACGAGCTTCCTGAATCACGACCTGTGCATGGATTGGTTATTCACACATGCGTCCACTTCGATGCTCTGATGCGTGAACGCACCCTGCACAGCCCTGGCAAACCAGGCAAGGCAGCAAGGCTAAGCAGCCGTAGCAAGCTGCAACGCCCGCGAAATGTTCGCACTGGATTCCATGTTGGGTTTTTGACAACAAGGTGGCCTCAACACACCCAGCATGACGGCGAGAGGTTCGCAGTTGCGTTGAATCTTTGGACTCACCCTTGCTTGTTGTGAACGCCCTCTTGTTGTGAAGGCGCGTTGTGTGGATAACGTGTCTCATTCCTGCACATCTCCCCACGGATCGGATCCTCCCGTGAGATACGCGTTCGCGCTAACCGTCGCATTGATCGCGACCTGGCTGCTTTGGTCAGGGCACTTTGACAACCCATTCTTGCTCGGACTTGGGGCTCTGTCGGTGCTGATCAGCATGTTCGTTTCTCTGCGAATGAACATTGTCGACGAAGAAGGGGCTCCCGCTCAGCTCGGCATCCGACCATTCGTTTTCTATGCACCTTGGTTGGCCAAAGAGATTGTGCAAAGCAATCTTGCCGTGGCCAAAATCATTTTGTCTCGCAAAATGCGTCTCCGGCGCAACTTGGTGACAATCAAATCCAATCAGAAGTGCGAACTTGGGCGAGTCATCTTGGCGAACTCCATCACGCTGACCCCCGGAACAGTTTCCGTCCAAATGGAAGGCGAGAAGATTTTGATTCATGGATTGAATCTGCAAGAAACGGAAGAAGACATGTCTGGCGAGATGGATGAACGCATTTGTCGATTGGAGAAATCCAAATGAGTCCGTCCGGTCTGTTGCTTGAAATCCTTTCGCTGCCACAGCGATCAACGAAATGGCTAGCGGTCACCGAGGCGGCCACGGACGCGGCGGTCAGCCATGCTGCCGCGGGCCACGGCGGATCATCGGCGGAAGGTCTCGCCGGCGGACGCGGGCATGCCAGTTCATCCGATTTGCATCAGATGTTGGTGGATTCGTCGCACACCTTTGGATTGAGCCTGACTCACCACGTGATGATGGCGACCTCGGCGGCTGTGTTGATCACGATGACGTTGGCACTCGTCCGCGCGATGGCCGGACCGACCGTGTTTGACCGGGTGCTGGCGTTGAACATGTTCGGCACAAAGACCGTGTTGTTGATTTGCGTGGTCAGCTTTGTCACCACACGAACGGACTTTTTGGATTTGGCGTTGCTGTACAGCTTGATGAACTTCATCGGGATGGTGGCACTGCTGCGATTCACTCAGTACCGCAGCTTCGGCGAGGAACCAGCATGAACGGGAGTCACGTATGATCGCGTTTGAAATTGCCAGCTGGTTCTTTTTGATTGCAGGCTCCTTGTTTTCGATCATCGGCGGGATCGGCATCATTCGACTGCCCGAGTTCTTTTCGCGCATGCACGGCGGTGGGATCACGGACACGATGGGCGCGGGTTTGATCATCATCGGACTGCTGTGCTTGGCCGGCCCGACCTTGGTCGCCGCGAAACTGATCGCGATTTTGTTCTTCCTGACGATCACCAGCCCCAGCTCGTGTCACGCGTTGGCTCACTCCGCATTGATTCACGGTGTGAAGCCGGAACTTGACGTGAAGCGTCACCCTGCTCCACCGGCGAACTCCACCGAAGGAGACGCGACATGATGAATTGGGTTGTCTTCGCGATCCTGGCGCTGCTGGCTCTCACCGCCGTCACCGTAGCTCGGCTGCGGCAACTGTGGGCGGCGGTCATGTTCACCGGGATTTACAGTTTCCTCAGTGCATCGTGGATGGTGATCCTCGACGCACCGGATGTTGCTTTTACAGAAGCCGCCGTGGGCGCGGGGATCTCGACGGTGCTGATGCTCAGCACGTTGGCATTGACCGGCGAACAAGAAAAGCCGACCAAACGATCGCCACTGGTGCCACTGTTGGTGGTCACGATCACAGGCGGTGCGTTGATCTACGGCACGTTGGACATGCCGCATTATGGCGACCCCAACGCGGTCGTCCACCAACACCCCGATCCGTCCTTCGTTGAGAAATCGCTGGAGGACATGCATGGACTTCCCAACGTGGTCACGGCATTGCTGGCTTCTTACCGGGGCTACGACACGTTGGGAGAAACCACGGTGGTGCTCACCGCGGGAATCGCTGTGTTGCTGATCCTTCGCCGTGATGAATTCGATCGCCCCGCGATTGCCAGCCGTGCCAAACGTCGACAACGGAAGGCCAACGCATGATCAAGTTCCCCATCATCCGGGTGATCACAAAACTGCTGATCCCCTACATCCTTCTATTCGCGTTTTACGTCCAATTCCACGGCGATTATGGCCCCGGCGGAGGATTCCAGGCCGGTGTGATCTTCGCGTCGGCGCTAATCCTGTACGGGTTGGTGTTTGGACTGGATGCAATCAAACGGGTGGCTCCACCGATTGTCATCGAAAAGTTGATGGCGCTGGGCGTGTTGGTCTACGCGGGCACCGGTTTCGCCACGATGCTGCTGGGCGGCAACTTCTTGGACTACGACGTGTTGGAACACTCGCTGAACCACAAATACCTTCCCGGTGGCCAACACCTGGGGATTTTTTTGGTGGAAGTCGGCGTGGGTATCACGGTGACCTCGGTGATGACGATGATCTTTTACGCCTTTGCTAGCCGGAGTCGATTCGTATGAACGGTGAAGCATTCGAGCAAGCCGCCGGACTTTACAACTACTGGATCGTCATTGTCCTGATGATGACCGGGTTCTACATCGTTTTGGCTCGGCGAAATCTCATCAAATCGGTGATCGGGCTGAACGTCTTTCAAACGTCCGTGTTCCTGCTCTACGTCACGATGGGCAAAGTTCGCGGCGGAACGGCGCCGATCATTCCACCGGAAGTCGCCGCGGCGCAGGCGAAAGCCATGCACGCCGACGAACATTCGACTCACACCTTGGGCACGGTATCCCACGACATCGTGGGTGGCCACGCCGAACACGCAGCCCTGCCCGGCGCCGACATCATCTACTCCAATCCACTTCCCAGCGTGTTGATGCTGACGGCCATCGTGGTCGGAATCGCAACGACGGCTCTCGCGTTGGCGTTGGTCGTTCGAATTCGCGAAGACTACGGAACGATTGAAGAAGACCGGATCCTAGAAATCGATCGGGCCGACGCTGAGCCGGATGAAGAAGACGAGAGTGCTTGGTTGGACGAGACCGCTCAAACCGTTGTGATTTCGTCGCCACCGTCCTCGGATACGGAGTCGGTGAATTGACGGAACACTTCCCCATCCTATTGATTGCGTTGCCGCTGGTCGCGGCGCCGCTGTGCGTGATCCTGCATCAACGCACGATCGCCTACGCGTTGGCACTTGTCGTTTCGTGGATCACGTTCGGTATCTCGCTGAGCTTGGTCTCCGAAGTCAGCCAGTCCGGCGTCATTCGCTACAACCTGGGCGGCTGGGCTCCGCCCTACGGGATTGAATACCTGGTCGATTCGTTTTCATCCTTCGTGATGATGTTCGTCTCGGGCATCGGAGCCGTGGTGCTGTGCTACGCACCCAAGTCCGTCGAGAAAGAGATCGCTCCGTCAAAACACTATTTGTTCTACGCCACCTACTTGCTGTGCCTGACTGGTTTGATGGGCATGTGCGTCACAGGCGACTTGTTCAACGTGTTTGTGTTCTTGGAAATCTCTTCGCTGTCCTCTTACGCGTTGATCAGTCTCGGTCGCACACGACGTGCTCCGCTGGCGGCGTTCCAATACCTGATCCTCGGCAGCATCGGTGCCACCTTTCTTCTGATCGGTATCGGGTTGCTGTATCAGATGACGGGCACGCTCAACATGGCGGACATCGCATCACGCGTTCCGCACGAAAACGGGCCGCGAACGGTGCTGGTTGCGTTTGGTTTTTTGGTGATTGGTTTGTGTGTGAAGATGGCGGTGTTTCCGCTGCACACGTGGCTTCCCAACGCTTACACGTACGCTCCGTCCGTCGTCACGTGTTTCATCGCGGCCACCGCGACCAAGGTTTCTGTCTACGCTTTCACGCGAGTCATTTTTGGAATCATCACGTCGTCATTCGCGTTTGATTTCTTGCCGCTGGATACGGAATTGACCGTTCTTGCTTTGATCGGAATCTTTGTGGCTTCGTCGGCGGCGATCTATCAAGCCAACGTGAAACGATTGCTCGCTTATTCCAGCGTCGCGCAAATCGGGTACATGATTTTGGGGATCGGCATGGCGACCCAAGCCGGCTTGACCGCGGGCATCGTCCACATGTTCAACCATGCGTTGATCAAGGGCGGCTTGTTCATGATCGTCGGATGCTTTGCCCTGCGTTTGGGCAGCGTCAAATTGGACGACTGGAAAGGCGCCGGCAAGACCATGCCCTGGACCTCGCTGGGATGGGCCATCGGCGGGTTGGGTTTGATCGGTGTTCCGGTGACCGCGGGCTTCGTCAGCAAATGGTTGCTGTTGACCGCTGCGATGGACAAAGGCATGTGGCCGGTTGCGGTGCTGATGTTGCTCAGTTCTCTATTGGCGGTTGTCTACGTTTGGCGAGTTGTCGAAACGCTCTACTTCAGCGAACCGACCGCGAAAGTCAAACAGGCAAAGGAAGCTCCGCTGAGCATGCTGATCCCAACCTATGTGGTACTGGCGGGGACGTTCGTCTTCGGCGTCTGGACCACGTATTCCGCTGACCTGGCAGCCGCCGCAGCGGCGGGATTGTTGGGAGGCACGCAATGAACGATTCCATGCAGATCTGGCTTTCACTGCTTTTGCCGCTGATCGCTTATGTGTTGCTGACTTTGTTCGGCAAATCGCCCAACCTTCGCGAAGGCTGCACGCTGACCGTTGCCAGCATTTTGTTCCTGCTGACGTGTCGCATGGCGGCTGGCGTCTTCGCTGGCGAGCGTCCGGAATGGACTTGGAGCGAATGGTTGCCCGGTTTTCAAATAGCGTTCCAAGTCGAACCGCTTGGGATGCTGTTCGCGCTCGTTGCCTCGGGACTGTGGATTCTGACGACGATTTACGCCGTCGGTTACATGCGAGGGCACAACGAAGACAACCAAACCCGGTTCTTCGGCTGCTTTGCATTCGCCATCTTCGCGGCTCTCGCGGCCGCCTACGCCAAGAATCTGTTCACGCTGTTTGTGGCCTACGAGATCATGACGATCTCGACCTATCCGTTGGTCACACATCACGGCAACGAAGAGGCTCGCAACGGCGGACGAGTCTACTTGGGCATATTGCTTTCCACTTCGATCGCATTCTTCATGCTGGCGATCGCCTGGACCTATCAAGTCGCCGGAACACTCGATTTTGCCCCTGGCGGAATCCTCGCCAATGCCCTCGCAAACGAATCGATTAGCAGCACCGGTTTGGGAATCCTGCTGGCGTTGTTCGCGTTTGGAATTGGCAAAGCCGCTTTGATGCCATTCCACCGCTGGCTGCCCGCGGCCATGGTCGCGCCGACGCCTGTCAGTGCCTTGCTTCACGCGGTTGCCGTCGTGAAGGTGGGCGTGTTCTCCGTTTTGAAAGTCGTCGTCTACATCTTCGGCTTGGATTTGCTTGGCCAAACCGATGGCAATCTGTGGCTCGCCTACGTCGCCGGATTCTCGTTGGTCGTCGCTTCGCTGGTCGCCATGACCAAAGACAACCTCAAAGCGCGGCTGGCCTATTCCACCATTGGACAACTCGCCTACATCACGCTGGGCGCGATGCTGGCAACGCCCAGCAGTATCATCGGTGGCGGGATGCACATCGTGATGCACGCTGTCGGCAAGATCACGTTGTTCTTTTGTGCGGGTGCGATCTATGTCGGTGCTCACAAGAAAAACATCAGCGACATGCGGGGACTCGGTCGCCAAATGCCCTTCACGTTCGGAGCGTTCCTGCTGGCCTCGGTCAGCATCATTGGACTGCCTCCGGGAGGAGGTGCCTGGAGCAAATGGTTCCTCGCGGTTGGAACGGTCGAAACGCACCAGTATCTGTTGACGGCGGCACTGATGATCAGCTCGCTTTTGAACATTGCCTACCTGGTGCCCATTCCAATGTTGGCATTCATGGGCAAACCCAAGTCCACCGATTCGCACTCGGATGACCATCACGATGACCACGGACCGGACCACTCCGGATCAGGCATTCACGAAGCTCCCATGATGTGCGTCGTTCCATTGTGCATCACCGCAGTGGGCAGCGTCGCCCTGTTCTTCGCCGCCGATTGGATCTACGAAGCCTTGTTGCCGATCACGCAGACGCAAACGCCATGAACCACGACAGCCCATCCACCGCCGACGGTTCGCCTTCCTACCCAAGCTGGTTCGAACGCCCCGAAAACATTCAGCGCATCATCACGGCTTTGGTGGTTGCTTGCGTTTTGTTGGTGGTCGCGGATCTGTTCTATGAAAATCCGCACCCACACTTTGGAAAAGTCGAAACGTTCTTTGGCTTTCAAGCTTGGTTTGGATTCATCGCTTTTGTGGTCGTGGTGTTTTCGGGCACCTCTATCCGCCCGTTGATTAAGAAACCCGAAACGTACTACGACCCCGAACCTGAGAACGATTCGCCACGGCTGGATCGTCCCGACGAAACCCCAGGAGACAAGGCATGAGCTTTTTGACCTCCTTGCCTCCCGGGTGGCCGATGATTGTCGGCGGCGTGTTTCTTTGGTTGTTGCCCAAACGCGGGCAAGCCATCGGTGCATTGTGTTTGGCTGTGCTGAGCGGACTGTTGTTTTGGTTTTCACCCGTCCTGGGCGAAGGCGAATCTGCCGCGACAGTTTCTCTGCTGGGTGCCGAACTCACGCCCATCCGCATCGACTCGCTCAGCCGTCCGTTTGGGTTGGTCTTCCACATCGCTGCGATCGTTTCGTCGATTTACGCACTGCATGTCCGCGATCCGCGGCAACACATCGCCGGAATGGTCTACGCGGGTGCCGCGATCGGTGCGTGCTGTGCCGGCGACTTGATGACCCTGTTTGTGTTCTGGGAATTGACCGCCATCAGCAGCGTGTTCTTGGTCTGGGCATCGGACACCCCCGCCGCCTACCGAGCCGGAATGCGGTACCTGATCATCCAAGTTGGTTCAGGCGTCCTGCTGCTCACCGGAGCGATCATTCAGTATGTCGAGACAGGGTCGCTGACGTTCTCGTTGTTTGTCAGGGAAGGCCAAACGCTCTTTGGCGCAGACGCCATCTCGCCGGCCGCTTGGTGCGTGCTGCTGGCCTTTGCGATCAAGTGTGCGTTCCCGCTGCTGCACAATTGGTTGCAGGATTCTTATCCCAAAGCCACCGTCACCGGCACCGTCTTCCTCAGTGCGTTCACGACCAAGCTTGCGGTTTATTCGTTAGCGCGAGGATTCGCGGGGTTTGATCCATTGATCACCGTGGGCTGCGTGATGACGTTGTTCCCAATCATTTTCGCCGTGATCGAAAACGATCTGCGCAGGGTGTTGGCTTACTCGCTCAACAACCAACTTGGATTCATGGTGGTGGGCGTTGGCATCGGCACCGAACTGGCGATCAACGGAACGGTCGCTCATGCGTTCTGTCACATCATCTACAAATCACTGCTGTTCATGTCCGTTGGTGCCGTGTTGTTTCGCGTCGGCACAGCAAAGGCGACCGAGTTGGGCGGGCTGCACAAATCAATGCCGTGGACCACCATCTTCTGCATGATTGGTGCGGGAGCCATCTCTGGTTTTCCACTGCTAAGCGGCTTCGTCAGCAAGTCAATGATCATCTCAGCCGCCGCCGAAGAACATCTGTTCTGGGTTTGGATCGTGCTCTTGATCGCGTCCGCAGGTGTGATGGAACACTCGGGCATCAAGATTCCGTTCTTCGCGTTCTTCGCCCATGACAGTGGCAAACGTGTCAAAGAAGCGCCCTGGAACATGTTGGTTGCGATGGGCATCGCGGCATTCTCCTGCGTTGCTCTAGGGATCGCTTACCCGCTGCTGTATCGATTGCTACCCTTCGAAGTCGACTACCACCCGTACACGGTGACCCACGTTGTCACCCAACTGCAATTGTTGCTGTTTGCCGCCTTGGCATTTGTGGCATTGATGAAATCTGGTCTTTATCCGGCGGAACAGCGTGCGGTGAATCTGGACGCCGATTGGTTTTATCGACGTTTGCTTCCCAAGGCGACTCGCGGTGGAAAAGTCGCGATCGAGCTGGTCGATCAAACGTTCCGCCACGATTTCCTCCTGACCCTTCGAAGCTTGCTTCGTCTCGCGCAGCGTTCATTCAGCGTCAACGGCTGGATCGGGCAAACCTGGTCCACCAGCACGATGGCGTTCTGGGCAGCGACGCTGCTGGCGGTCAGCTTGGTGCTCTACTACACCTAAACTCAGCGAGTCAGCACCTGCAGGAAAGGCGACGATTCGAACAATCGACGCCGCGAAACATGGTGAGCAGCAACTTGCTGCAAGTGCCGCATCTACAATGGGGTGGTCCGAACCACTCCATCCTCTACTGACATCGCTATGCACTCGAGAAGCATCTGCGTTTCATCCCTTCGCGATCGAAGCCATTGCGTGGAGACTCGATCGCGAACCACGGCCTCGTCCGTGCGACCGAGACAATTGCGACCAAATTTGGCGACCGTTCGTGTCCTGTTGTGCTGGGCAGCAACACTGTCCTGCATCGCGATGTGCAGCGAGGTGAATGCGGGAATCAGCGGTGAGAACATCGTGGTTGTGGTCAACGGAGAATCCATGGATTCATTGACGCTGGCCAATCACTACGCGGATTTGAGGAAGATCCCCGCATCCAACATGGTTGTTCTGCAAGACATACCTTCTGGATTGCGAATCTCCCTCGACGATTTTCGCGATCGCATCCTCAAACCGGTCTTGGAGAAGGTCAACCAACGAGGACTGGCCCGACACACATCCGTCATCGCCTATTCAGCCGGATTCCCAACGGCGGTCGACATTCGCCCTCACACCAAGCAATTGACGGACGAGAACCAAAAGAAGTACCAACGACCGGTGGCTTCGATCAACTCGATGACGTTCTTCTACCGATGGGTCTTGGCGGATTCGCCGGAGTACCTGGGCTGGGGCAGCAACTTCTACGCTCGTGGTCGCTTTGAACGACATTTCGCCAACCCGTTCGCCAACGAAGCCGGGGAGCGTTTCAAAGAAGCCGAGCAAGCTTTTGAATCGGCCGAGACTCAGGAGGACTGGACCGCTGCAGCAACCCTCTGGGCCAACATCGCGGACGAATACCCGACGCTTTACCCTATGCACCTGCGAACCGCGGAAGCTCATGCGCAAGCAGGCGATCTTCCATCCGCCATGACGCGGTTGCAGCAGAGCGTTTCGGCGGGATGGTCCAACCGTCGCTACGTCGAAGAATCGGAGGCATTGAGCAAACTTCAAGGCATTGATGGGTACGCGAAGTTGCTCGAGCAACTGCAGGACGTCCCGATGAAGAACCAGGGGCCGGCATCGTTCAATGGCACGGTCGGATGGACCAGTGCAGGACACCCGATCCCGAGCAACCAAGGCGGCATGCCGTATTTGCTTTCGTGTGTTCTCGGTGTTGTTCACGAACGCGGCAGCACGTTGCAGCAAGCGATCGAAGTACTGCAAACAGCGGTTCGTTCTGACCGCAGTTTTCCTGATGGCACGGTTGGGTTTGCCAAGACCAAAGACGTTCGCGTCACCACTCGCGAGCCGCTGTACGTCGATGCACTCACATGGTTGATGTCACGCGACCGCGACGTCGAGATCTTTTCGTCCACCCTGCCGACATCATCGAACAACTACATCGGGTTGATGCTTGGTTCAGCGAGCCTGAATTGCAAGGCTCGAAAGTGGTCGATGCAGGGTGGAGCCATTGCCGAAAATTTGACCAGTCTGGGAGGAGCCTTCGAAACGGCTTCGCAAACGAAACTCACGGAGCTACTGCATGCGGGAGCCGCCATCAGCAGCGGGGCCGTCGCGGAACCCTACGCGTTGGTCCCCAAATTCCCGACTCCGATGTTGCATGCGTACTATGTCGAAGGCGTCTCCGCCATCGAAGCGTTTTACCTTTGCACCACGTCGCCCTATCAACTGTTGATCGTCGGCGACCCAGCATGCCAACCCTTTGCAAAGGCTCCCATCGACTTCATCCGCATTGACGTCGGTCAAGAAAGCGATGGCAAACTTCCCATCGAATTTCATTGGCAAGAATTTCCCCGCAACAATCAGTCCACCGCAACGGCGTCGATCGAGATCCACTTGCAAGACAAATTGATCGCGGTCTCACCGGCGACCAAAAAGATCGAAGTCAAGCTGCCCTCCAGCATGGAAGGCGCACTGCGTTGTCGAGCCGTCATGGTCGGTCATCATCCAACCCAACCACGCGTTGCAACGATGGAAACGGTGGTCTTGGGCAACCCCAACGCCTTGCCCACCGTGCGACTCGAAACTCAACCCACCGAATCACAAGGGACTTCATCAAACGATTCGAGTTCCGGCGAGAAAGCGTTGCGGGTCGCCTGCCCCGACGCGGATCGGATTGAGTTGAAACACTTTGGCCGAGTCATCGCCGAAACAAAAGGAAACTCGGGCACGCTTCGCGTCTCGAACGAACAAGTCGGCAACGGCCCTGTTCAGTTGGAAGTCATTGGCTATATCGGCGATCGTGCCATCCCGGGAAAAACAATCCAGCTCAAGTTTGAAACAACTTCGCGGAATTGAATGCTGAATTTGCCGTCGGCTCACTTGGTCACGCAACGCGGCGGTTGGCTCGCCAGTGCACGTTGGACTTCCACCACGCGGATCGTTTGTTTCGGACTCATCTTCAACAGTTGATCTCGCCCATTCTCATCAGGGACGAATTTGGTCAATCCCTCGTCATCCACCGTGACGCGTCCCCGAGGCGACAAAACAAAATAGTTGTCGTCCGGTCGAACGGCGTGCAGGACACTCGTCAAATCCCAACTCGGACGATCATGGTTGGGACCGCTATGCATGAGGTAAGCTTCGCGTACCGGATGATGCGTCACATAAGAAAATTCGCGAGCGATGCTTTCACGCGGAAACGGTGCCGCGATGCCGATCCGAAAATCGCTCCATACAACCGGCACATCGGATGGTGACTTCAATGCGAATCGCTGCATCGCATCCAATCCGTTGACGACATTTGCTTCCAGGTGCTGTGGTTTGCCCAGGGCCGGGCCAAAGCATCCCGCCATCACTGAAATCAGCTTGCACTTCTGCTGCAACAGTTGCATGCCCGACAGTGGACTGATCGAGTCGCCTTTCGAATCAAGCAGGTCCGCCAAATTGGTGGCCAAACCAACCTGCACGATCACGATGCTGTTGTCGGCGGCATCGGCTAACGTCCGTCGCAGGACTTCCACGGCGGTCGGCGCGTCCTCGCTGCGGAGCAGATCATGCGGGTACCGGAACGTATCGCCGTCCTTGATTTTGCACAGTTCCAAGTACTTGCTGCTGCGACGCTGAGCTTCGCGAGTGGTTCCAATCGGGATCTCGCCACGACCATAAAACGTGTTGATCGCATCCACGAAGGGAGCCGCCAAAGGATTGACTTTGGAAATTGTGACCGCCTTCAGCTCGCACTCATCACGATCTTGCAACGCGTGCAACATCGCCAGGGCCAGTACATCATCGCAGTCACCGGTGATGTCGGTATCGAAGATCACCTGAACGGGCATGCTCGTGGATTTCGGTGAATGCGTTGGAGTTTGAGCCGCCGCTTCCGTGACGCAGAATCTCAACGCCAAAACGAAAACGACCCCAGTCGGGATGCTGATTCGCAGAGCATTTCTCGGCATAAAACGACGCGAGCTTCGTTGGATCATGGGAAGCAACCTGGCAGGAGACGTGGTGGAGGTGTTTCAAAATAGTGGGTTAGTCCTCCACACCGTACGCCGTGAACGCACCACGGAATAGTGAACCGGTATCTCTCAGATGCGTTGCGGAAATGGCTGCAACCGGTCCCAAAGGCGACTTACCCACCAGAAAGATCGTTTTTTGACGTTTTCTGGAACTTTCTTGCGCAAAAAGGTATTTGCTCAGACTGAATACGCTATAGACTTCGAGGTCATGTTCGCGATCGAACCATCCTGCAGAGGGTTGCTTTTTTCATCTCCCCGCTGGCCCATAAAACATTTCCGTGCGTGATCGCACGCCTGTTTTTTTAATTTTCGCGAACGACTTCATTCCACTTTTTTCCTTCCTGAGGCCTCTCATGACGCAATCCGTTTTCCATCGGCCGCATTGGGCTTTGGCTCTTTTGTGTGCCGCCATGCTGGCTGGATGTGACAACTCACCTTCGGCACCTTCGGACGACGAACTGAGTCAGTACGTCGACGAAAACCCGCACGACTTTGACAGCAACGCGTCGGTCGATGGTGGCGACACCGCCAACTGATCCCGCACGAATGATTTTCGATGAGGTTTCTGACCTCGCATTTTGTTTTTCTATTTTCAAGGAGTCTTTGATGAAACGCTCTTCATCCAACCAGGGTTTCACCTTGGTCGAGTTGCTGGTGGTCATCGCGATCATCGGTGTTTTGGTCGGACTGTTGCTGCCCGCCGTGCAAGCCGCGCGGGAAGCAGCCCGACGCATGAGTTGCAGCAACAACTTCAAGCAAATCGGCTTGGCCCTGCACAATTACCATTCCGCCTACAACATGTTGCCGGCCCACTCGGCGGGCACGACGAACGAATCCAATTCAGGCACTCCGAATCCGTCGCGTCGAGCCGACGGTGGCGGAGGACACAACCGCAATGAGCTGAGTTGGCTGCCAGGACTGACGCCTTTCTTCGAGCAACAAGCGTTGTGGGAACAGATCAGCAATCCCATGGACGCGAACAACGATGGCGTCATTGACTTTCAAGCCATGGGGCCCGACCCACGGATGAATTTGAGCGACCACAACGCAGCGGGAAACCGGTACAACCCTTGGCTCACCAATGTGCCGACCTTGCGTTGCCCGAGTGACCCTGGTGAAGGCTTGCCGGCACAAGGACGTACGAACTACGCCGCCTGCCTCGGCGATTCGACTCACCACATGCATGTTGGTGCCGAACAAGACCGTGCGAACATTCCCAATAGCGCTTGGGCACAAGCCGAACGCGCCGCTTGCCGTGGCACGTTCGTCGCCAGTCGATCCACCGCGTTTCGTGAAATTTTGGATGGTCTGTCCAACACGATCGCGGCCGGCGAAATCATCACCAGTTTGAACGATCGCGACAAACGAGCTTTGCCGCCGGATGCTCCCACCAGCATTCAAGCCAACAGCGGTAACCCAGCCGGTCCCGATAACGCACTGGCATGCCGCAACATGATCGATCCGGAACGTCCGCAGTTCTGGGTGAACGGGGCTCCGTTCGTGGCATCTCCCGCGGTGACCGGTCCTGCCGGTGAAATGGAGCGAGGCTTCAAATGGGCATACGGTCGCCCGCTGTTCTCTGCCATGAACACGATCCTGCCGCCCAACTCCGAGATCTGCATGCAGGGCAATCGCCACAACGAAGGCATCTTGCCGCCGAGTAGTCATCACCAAGGCGGCGTGCACGTGCTGATGGCGGACGGAGCGGTGAAGTTCATCACGGATTCGATCGAAGCCGGCAACTCCGGTGCTCCGCCCGTTCGCTGGGACGGTTGGGCGATTAACCCAGCCGGATCCAAGAGCCCCTACGGTTTGTGGGGCGCCCTCGGCACACGAGCCGCCAAAGAGACCATCGAAGGCGAGTTCTAAACCTCCTCCGGCAAACGTAGCGAAATTCGTGCAGACTTTCGTTGGTCGCATCCATGTAGCGAAAGCCGTGCAGATTTTCGAAGGCTTCGCTTCAAGCCAAATCCCGAAATTCTTGACGAATTTCGCTACGTGCTTGGCTTTCGAAACGCTTGACGAGTTTCGCTACTTCATCGCGTCGTAGCGAAAGTCGTTGAGACTTTCGGAGGCCTCCATTCAAGCCGATGCCAAAATTCTTGACGTCATTCGCCACATCATGACATCGAAATTCTGGACGAATTTCGCTACGTGTTTGGCCTTCGAAACTCTTGACGAGTTTCGCTACGGGTTCAATCGACTAGGAAACGCTTGACGGATTTCGGGAGGGAGATTGAGGCTGCACTTTTCGCTTCGGGTTTTGAACTCCAAGAGGGACGTCGGTAGGCTTGCCGTATGTTTCCCCGCAGGTCTGAACGACTGAAGCGACTCCCGCCGGAGTTCTATCAACGCGAGGCGTGGGTGCACTGGGTCCTGACAATTGACCGTCGCCGCACCGGTTGGCTGGATGCGAAGCTTCACTGCCGGTTCCGGGAACTGCTCACGCATTCGGCGTTTCGCTACCAATTCGCTTGTCCGATTTACACATTGATGCCCGACCACCTGCATCTTCTTTGGGCGGGTTTGTCAGCAAGCACGCGCCAGTTGCTTGCGATGAAACACTTTCACAAAAACATAAATGCGTCTCTGCGACGCATCGGCTTTGAGTTTCAACTCCAAGCCTACGACCATGTGCTGAGGGAAGAGGAGCGAGAACGTTCTGCGGTGGAAACGACCGCGGAATACATCGCTCGAAATGCCGAACGCGAAGGACTGGTTCAGTCCGACGCCTTTGCTACCTATCCCTACACCGGCTGCCTGTTGCCGGGTGCGCCGCAAGTGAGATTGTTCGGCGAACAAGGTTGGGACGAGGTTTGGCGTACGCTGTCCTTTCTTCGACGAACCGAGTGCTACCGGCTTCCCGATCCGAAGTACAACGCCTGATTTCCCGTAGCGAAAGTCGTCAAGACTTTCGGAGCATCCGTTCAAAACAAATTCGAAATTCTTGACGAATTTCGCTACGTGCTTAGCTCAAAATTCTTGACGAGTTTCGCTACTTACTCGCTACGGTTTCGTTTGCAATCGCTGCAGCACGGCGTCGTGGAGGTGGCCGTTGGTTCCGACTCCGTCGCCGCCTCGCACGGTGTCGACGCCTTTCCACGAAGTGAAACGTCCACCGGCCTCGGCCAGAATCGGTGCAATGGCGGCAACGTCCCACGCATTGCAAATGGGGTCGACCATCAAATCAGCTCGGCCCGTTGCGACCATCGCGTAGCCGTAGCCATCGCCCCAGGTGCGAGTCAACCAAGTGTCTCGCTGCAACGTTTCAAACACGTCGGTGTCTCCACGATCACCCTCGCCTCGCTCACCAAACGTTTTGGCTTCACTGGTCACGAAAACCGCTCGCGAGAGATCGGATTGCTCCGACACACGGGCTTCCTTCCACGTTTCCAGATCCGATGTTTGATAAGCGTTCATGTTCAACGCCCCCACGACCATCTGCTGCAACGCCGGCAAATAGATGACTCCCGCAATGGGGAATTCATCACACTCGACGGCCAGCAGCGTGCTGTAGAGCGGCACGCCACAAATGAACGACTTGGTCCCGTCGATCGGATCGACGACCCAGCGATACCGGCTGGCACCTTCGCTGTCGGCGAACTCTTCCCCTGCGATCGCGTCATCCGGAAATTGTTTGGCCACCAGTTCGCGAACCAATTGTTCTGCTTCGCGGTCCGCGATCGTGACCGGCGAATCATCCGATTTGTGGTCCACGGACAGCGATGGTTTGCCATAGTGCGTCAACGTGTGCTGCCCGGCTTGGCGAGCGATCTCGACCATCGCGGTCAATCGCCCGTCGTGTTCCGATTGCCATTGAGCAGGTGTCCAATCCGACATGAATCTCAGAGGTGTTGGAGGTACGAAATCAATTCGCCGACCGATTCGGTCGCACCATCTGAAGGGATCGCGGCGGAACGCACCAGAGGTCGCTCAGCGAACGGATTCGCCCTCGCCGTTGATGGCGGAAATGGAATTGGCAGGAATCACCGTGGCATTGGTCCCGCCCAGCATCTCATCAGTAATTTGCAGCACGACCACCTGTTCTTTCAGCGTCACGTTTTCTCTCGAACGCACCTGCAAACGCACTTGGTATTTGCCGGCGACCAAATCGTCGGGAACAAAAAACTGCAATTCACGTTTTTGTCCGGGAGCCAACCATCGACCAAAGCCGTCCAGCATTCGGTGCGGACGCGAACCGTCATCGCGACCCAGCAACAGCTCCGCATGAATCGGCGCGTAACCTTGCCCGTGGTTGGAAAGTTCCATCACGAAACCTTTGCCGGCTGTCAAATTTGCCCACTGTAGCGGCCCCGCTTCGACCTGCAACGCGGGACGTTCCGCATGCACCAACTCCAGTGGTAATGCGGCGGCCGAGGCGACTTCATTGGGCGAATCCAAGTCCCGACGAATGACGTCGAGCGTTCCCCACTCCGCCGACAGATCACTCTTGCCACGCAACATGGCACGGATCGTCTTGGTCCGCCCAGCGGCGATTTCAAATTTGGACTTTGACAACATCAATCGTTGAATGGGATCGCCCAAGTGATCACGCGGGACCAAGTGAATCTGCTGATCGCTTTCGCTGTGGTTGCTCACCTGCAACGTGATCATTCGCTGAGTTCCCTCGACGCGCCCGAGTTCAATCTGGGCTGGTTCCAACGTGACACCAGGGCCCAAACTAGCGATCTTGGTATCCAAAGCTCGGAAGCGATCCGCCATCAAGTTCTGCTGAAAGACCTTCTCTTTCATCGTGCGTCGACCATTGCTGACATGCAGGCTCAAGTCGTAGGCACCGTTGATGAACGTCGTTTCCAAAGGAGCTTCCAAACGCAACCGTGCATGGGGCATCATTCGCACCAAGTACTTGTCGTCGTCGTTCAAGTTCGCTCGAGCTGGCATGAACAACGAAACAGGATCCAAGGTTGATCGGCGACGAGTCCCGTTTGAATTGGACTGAGCCAACTCGCTACGCACGCGGCATTCCAGAGCAAAGTCCGATGGATTGCGAACGTAGGCTTGGACGTATGGCATACCGTCTTTCGAGATGATGGTTGCGTTCTCCAAAACCAGTTGATCCATTCCGCTCGTGTCGACGACACCCGTTTCAATGTCCACTCGCAGCACGTACTGCGTGACATAGCGAATGCTTGCCTGAGTCGCCGCGGCGGGTGCGTCGGGTGTCTCGTTTTCTTTGATCACCCCGTGGTCACGAACCAACAAACCAAAGGACAGGTAGTTGGTCTTGGTCAACGGAACCGTGACCGTGCCTTTCAGCTCGACGGTTTCTCCCGCATTCAAAGTGAACCGCGTCGGCGTGCTGAAACGAACTCCGTCCATCGGCGGGCTGTGTTCATCGTGCAAGATGATGCCCGTTTCTTCTTGGCGTAGCTGAACCGGCGAGACATCGACCTGCATGGTCTTGCCAGTCGAGGTGACTTGGAAAGTAAACGGGATCACCTCCCCGCGTCGTGCTTTGAAACGTTGGACAACTGGTTCAATCCGAAACGCGTGCTCGACTCGACGATTGATGCTGACCCGTTTGCCACCAGGCAAATCGCCAGGCACGTTTCCAGCTTGATTGCCGTCCTGACCGTCTCGCGTCGAACGTGGATTCTGAGCCAACGTTGTGCTGGTCATCAAGACGAAAACCAAACCTGCGAGAAGACCATGGAATAGGAGGCCACGGGATTTGTATGTGACAAAGGGGGCTAGCGCGGTCATCGATGTCGTTTTCAAGAGGTGGGCAAGTGGGCACATGAATTGGAGAAGTTGAATTTGCTCACACAGGTTCATGTGCTACCGGCAGCAGATGAACATGATCGCGAGAAAGAATTCCACTCACCAAGACAGTAAGGGGCTGCAGAAGGTTTGCACTTAAAAACGTTGGATGACGACGCGAATTTATCCACCTGCGGTGATGATGGCCGTGTCGGTGGAACGCACGATGCGGGGCGAGATGAAGATCACCACTTCGGCATCACGAGTTTGCCGCTCGGTCGTTTGAAACAGCTTTCCAACGCCAGGCAAACGACTGAGCCCTGGGATACGGTTCACTCGGTCCACCGTTTCGCGTTGCACCAAACCTCCGATCACGATGGTCTTACCGTCTTTGACATTCACGGTCGTTGAAACACTGCGTCGATTGATGATTGGGTACTGATTGATGGACAACTGAGTCGTCGCGTTTCGCACGTCTTCACTGACTTCCGCTTTTTCGATCTCGATCGTGACTTCATCGCCGCGAATGTGAGGCGTGATGTCCAGCACGATTCCCGCATCCACTTTTTGGATGTCCTGTTGGAAGAACACCGAGTTGTTCCCGGTGGATCCAGGCGGTTGCACACTGAAAAACGTTTCGCGATTGATCGCGATGTTGGCTTGCTCGCCATCTTTGGCCATCACGTGCGGCGTCGCTCGAATGGTCAGATATCCTTTTTCTGAAAGCAGTTTGACAAACGCGGAAGTGCTGCCGAAGTCGGAAAAGATCGCATCAAGTCCGGCTTGTGACACCTCACCATTGAGTGCCAACCCAGAAGCACTCAAGGACAAACGTTTGACGCCTTCCATTTCCACCGCGTGTTGCCAATCCAATCCAAATTGGAAACCCGAATCGGGCGACACCACGCAAATGATGGCTTCCAAAACCACCTGCGGAATCGGTTGGTCAATGGTTTGGAACCGCTCGATGATGTCGTTGGCGATCGTGGGCGGCGCTTCGACAAGCATCGTTTTTGCTTGTTCAACCACGGTCACGTACTGCAACCAAGCCACAGGAACCGTTTCCAACAGCGTGTTCGGATCCATGTGAGCCGGTTGATAGCGGTGCTTCACTGAAACCAACGGAAACAACGGCGACGCGGGGTCAGGCGGCGCGACAATCAATTGACGTCCGCGGCGAGTGGACGCCAAGCCCAACGGCAACAAAACCTTTTCAACAGCTTCGTCGATTGTCAGGTCATTGATTTGCGCGTTCACAATCCCAGAGACGTTGTCATCCAAGACCAGATCCAATTCGGCATCGGCAGCCAACAATGTCAACACTTCGCGAACGTCGGTTTCAATGAACTCTTCTTGAATCAGAAATTCATCGTTCGGAGTGTCGTTCCATCCGCTGGCGTCTTGAACGAAGGCGGCTTGCTGGATGGGAATCAGGTCATCCCCACGCCGATCGGGCTGCCATTCGCTGTAACCGTCCACGGACCAATCGTTCTGGTATTTCGGGATCTCTTGATCCGTTCCGTACTGGAGGTCCATGTTGTCCTGTGGAATAACGAAGGACTCATCCACCAACACCGGCTCGCCTACGTTGCCGACCATGTCGGGGTCGCCGCCGCGTTCCGCATTGGAATGATCCAATGACTGTTGAATCAGTTCATCGATGCTGGTCCGATGGAAATCGGGTCGGTACACGCACCCTGACAGAAGAAAGGTCAGAAATATCCCCATCATCGACGCGTCTATGCAGACGCATCGTTCTCGTTGAAAGGTCGTGAGGGCAGACCGATGGGACAAAGCAGCAACTCAAGGGGCAAACGCGAAGGGGCAGTTTCGCTCGACACCATCCCGCTTTTCCTACGAAAACCGACTGGATCCGCGACATTCGCATGCTGAAAACGGCTTGCTGATGTGCAACGAGCCAGCTTTCCTGCAAACGAACAAGGATACGTGAAACGATGTCTAGGGTTGCTGTTAGCGGTTGTACACTAGTGTGCCAATCCCGATTCCTGCACCGCTTCGGTTTTTTAACGCTCCGTCGGGGGGAGACCGCAGGGCTTGCCAGCCGACGTCGATTCCGCAAGCGTTCTGATCGTCTCGGTGGCGTTCCGACATGCAGACGGCCCGTGATTGCTCACGGGCCGTCGCATGTTTGAGTGACCGTCGTTCAAGGACTCATTATTCGGTTGATAGGGCAAATCAATCGATGATGGGGCAAATCAAAGAGTCCTCGCACAAACAGGTGGGCAGCCCGTCCGGTCACTCAATTGTCTTCTTGTGGGAGTGTCATTGTGGGGCAGATTTTGTGACGGTGTTGATTGCAGGGCGTTGACGACCGGCGTGGATTGTCCATTGTCGCCGGAGTCAATGACCGGAAATCAACACTCGCCGCAGAAAGCGTTCGATCTGTCGAGATCGAACGAAACAAGTCTCAGTCTCGATCGATCACAGAGCGGTGATCGTACCGGTGACGATGGTTTCATACGTCCCTGCGGCGAAGGTGCCGAAGGTTCCCGTGATGAACTCCACCGACAAGTCCAACGTGGCGTTGGAGACGCCATCGCTGACCGCGGAGACGGTGGCGACGTTGACCGAATTGGCATAATCCGTTTGTGCCGTGGCTTGCGAAACAGTGAACGCGCCGGGACCGGTTTGACTGTTGATCGACAAACCAAGCTTTGCGTCGCGTTTGAACGTCGCGTCAGCGGTGTTCACGAATGGGCCATTGGTGGCAAAAGAAACACTCACACCGTTTTGGCTGTTTCCGATCACGGACCATGGTTGAGCCGTGAAGGCTTGGTTCGCGTCGGTCTCATCGTGCGTCAAAACCGCGTCTGATGGAGCGGTGACGCTCATGTTCACCGCAACGTTGGCGGTGAATTTTTGCGTGTCGGTGGTCGCTGCATCGACGGGAGCGACAACTCCCATGGCAACGGCGATAGCGGACAACAAAGCGATGGGGCGAAGGGCAAATTTCATTTTCTTACTCATCCAAGTTGGTTGAACAAAGGGGCAAATTCAAAGGAGCAAATCAAGAGATGAATCAACCGAATCGTGGCTCGAACATCCTTGGGCAGCTCACCGACATGGGATACAAGATCACCATGTTGGCCGGGTGGGCTTCGCACGAAACACGTCGTTCGGTCGACACGGAAACTTAAAACGCATTTCGCGTCCAACCGGTGAACTTGCAATTTTTCTCCTCGCATCTAGACGAAATTCTGTCCAAAAGTTCAGGCTAGAACCTGCTCAATGTTCACCTTCGATCAAATTGGGCTAGCGATGATCGCTCGGGCTTCACTATGGAAGAGAGAACCCTTCAAAACTACGCCTTTGGAAGCACGTACCCGGCAGGGGAGAGACCACCGTGCAGACACTTAAAACAGCCGCCATCGTCGTCTTGATGACTACCGTGCTCTATGGCGCATGGATTTCGATGACGACTCCTCCGGATGCCTTGCCTCCCGAGGTCGCTCGCGACTTGATTGTTGACGCTGATACGTTTGACATCAGCGATGGCATTCCTGATTCGCTCGACCCACTGGACCCCATCGCTGACCTGGGGATCGATGACGGAATGGCTTCATCGGACTTCGCTGGCAATCCGAACGCGACAACGGAAGCTTCGCAGTCCGGCTTTGAAGATTTGGACATGGCTCTCAACCAAAGTGGCGATGGTCTTGGCTCCGGCTCGTCATTTGACATGCCAAACACAGCCGATTTGAACGCGCCAAACGACACGCTTCCCATGGACTCCGTTGATCGATCCTTTGCTGATTTGCCAGCAAACGGTGCCGCATCCACCGAAGCGTCCAATTCGTTCTCGATGTCGGATCTAAACGAGGGGGAGGACGAACCCTCCGCCAGTCGTTTGCCAGAGGTCGAACCGGGGACCAGCACTCCAATTCAACTGGATCCGAATCAGGAATACGCTTCCACCGGAACTCAATACGAAAATCCTGATCCAAGCGTTGCGGTATCGGCTACGGAATCGATGGACGACGTGGTGGCAGATGCTTCACCCACCCCAACCGAATCCCAGGCCACCGATTCGCAAATCCAATCTGCTGGGCTGACGAACGCGATCGCCACCGCCGACCGCCAATATCACTCGGACCGTCGACGCGAGGCTTTGGCGACTCTCAGTCTGTTTTACGAAACGCCAAACTTGACCAGCGAACAGCGTCAGGAACTCTTGATTCGTTTGGATCCTTTGGCTCGCGAAGTCATTTACTCCGACGAGCACTTGATCGCCGAACCCCACCGCGTGGGTCCCAATGAAACGTTGATGGACATCGCCAAGCAGTACGAAGTGCCTTGGCAGTTGCTGGCAAACATCAATGAAGTGGAAGACCCGATCACCGTCCTGCCGGGAACCGATTTGAAAGTCGTCCGCGGACCGTTCCGAGCAGACGTCGATTTGAAAAACCAAGAACTGACGATGTTCTTGGGCGATTTGTATGCCGGCCGATTCAGTATCGCCGTGGGCAGCGACCCGTCACCGCGTCCCGGGTCCTACACCATCCAAGAAAAACAATCGGCCAAAACCTACTATGACATGTCGGGCACGCCGATTCCTCCTGGCAACCCACGCAATCCCTATGGCTCGATGTGGATCGATTTGGGATCGGGGTTGAGTATCCATGGCAGCCCTGAAGCGGAAAGCCCAACCAATCAGGGCTGCATCAGCGTTGCCGGCAACTACTCACGCGACGTGTTTGGCATCCTCTCCGAAGGATCCTCCGTCACGATTCGCTGATTGCGACGATCGCTTCATCGAAGCGATTCGTTTCAGATACCGTTGGTTCAACCCATCGGTCCAAAGAATCAGTCGCGGGCCGCATTCACTCGTCAGCCGTGACTGTTTCGCAGTCGATCAATTTGACCGACGATTCAAACGCATCATCGCGGCAAGCTCCACCAGGTTACGAAGCGAATCACAGTGAGCTGTGTAGCGAAGCCGCGGGCGCAGTTTGTCGGATAGAGCCCGCCCGCCGATCAGCAACGGAACGTCCTCGCCCAGCGATTCGGCGAATTGATTCTGAGCCGCCACGAACATGCCTGGCTCGCTGACCGACGACACGCTAAGCCAGACCATTTGCGGGTCATAATCGAGTGCCGCTTGGATGAAGCTTTCCATCGGCAGATCATTTCCCAAGCTGGTCGCATTCCACCCGACTTCGCGTAGCGCCAATTCCACCAACATCGTTGGCAACTGATATGGATCACCTTCGGGTGCACCACCAATTGCAACGGGAGCGGAGCCGCCGGGAGCCGGAATCTCACTGCGAAGCTCGTAAATCAGTCGCATGGCGATGTCGCATCCTCGACGCTCCTGATAGACGTCAAGCGTATTGCAATCCCAGGCTTCTCCGAATCCATGCATGGCATCGGTGATCAAAGCCTCGGCCGCTTCACTGCGAGTGGCACCCGAAGCGATCTTTTGTTGCATCAAATCGCGACAGAGTGATTCGTCACCTTCCGCAAGCGCGTGGCGAAAATTCTCGCTCAGCGGATCCGACGAACCTTCGATCCTGGTTTCTCGCTGGATTGCCAACGGCGGCAACCCCAACAACTCCGGCCGGATCAGACAACGATCACCGCCGGAAACGAATGCTTGCAACGAATCGAGCGTGATGCGTCGGTGTCCACCGGCGGTTTTGATCACTGGAATCGTACCGTTGTCGCACCATCGTTTGACCGAAGATTCGCTGACATTCATCGCCGCTGCGATCTGCTTCGGCGAAAACTGAGGCTGACGAGCTGCCACGGGACTAAAGCGATGAGAGGAAGGAAAGAAAAAAGCCAGCGGTTTGGCGAAAGCAGATGAACGTTTTAAACGCACCGCATGAACGTTTCCAGTGTAAACGGT
This sequence comes from Rhodopirellula halodulae, assembly GCF_020966775.1. NCBI lineage: Bacteria > Pseudomonadati > Planctomycetota > Planctomycetia > Pirellulales > Pirellulaceae > Rhodopirellula > Rhodopirellula halodulae. The sequence continues at coordinate 56,208 of NZ_JAJKFV010000016.1, forward strand.
CGACAACACTGGACGATTTCCGACCAGGCAAACTCCACCTCAGCAGGTGAAATTATTCACGCTAACCGATCACGTGCCGTTTTTTCCGGTCTTCTAATTCGGTCAAAAACAGCGGGAAAGTGCTTGTCTTCTAAATCGTCCGCCGATATACAAGAGAACGTCTTGAACGTTTTTTCACACCAAAACGTCCACCACGGAGTCAAAGACGGCACGGCGATTGCGGACACCGCGTTCCGAAGTCCATTGCGAAAGAGAGCATTCATAGCTCCCCGAGCCTTTTGGATTCATCAATCGTCGGCCCTCCCAGACTGACACTGATTCACGCTTCAGCCATTCAGTTTTGCCACCTCCTGAAGGTCATCCAATGCCCGCCTTGAAAGCTTCCTCCGTTCCAGCCCGCCGCCCCGCTTGGATCAACTGTTCGGAATTGGAACAGGCGATGGTCGAAATTCGACCAATGCTGACTGACCTGACGGACGCCGACGCAGCGACTCTGCGTACGCTCACTCGCAGACGATTGCGAGAAGAGGTCGACTTCATCTCCAACGAGCGATTCACCTCCGTTCGTGAAGGCAAGAAGATCTTTGGTGAAGAACTCGGACTGGCTCCCCGCGAAACGGCACTTGGAATCGCCACCGTTCGTCGTAGCGGCGCCGACCTCCCCATTCACCTGGGCCGTCTGTGCGAAGCCCCCCTGTTGAAGCCTCATCAGGAAAAGATGTTGTTCGAACGGATGAACTATCTGCTCCAACAAGCGGCCATGCACCGCAGCGTGCTCAACCCCGAACGCCCTTCACGCCATCGTCTGGAATTGATCGAATTGCTGATCGCTCTGGCCGATTGGCATCGCGACCGAATCGTGGAAGCCAACCTTCGATTGGTTTTCTCGATCGTGAAAAAGTTCGTGAACCCCAACAACACATTCGACGACTTGCTCAGCGATGGAATCGTCGCCTTGATGCGAGCGGTTGAGAAATTTGACTTCGATCGCGGATTCCGATTCAGCACCTACGCGACTCAAGTTGTTCGACGGAATTCCTACCGCACGGTGGTGCTGAAACAACAAGAGCGCCAAAAGGTGCAGGGGGGACTGCAGGACATGGACATTGACGTCAGTGAAGAAGATCGGTCATCAGCCATCAGCGAGAAACGTTGGCACGAGTTGCGTAGCCGGCTCAGCGTGATGTTGGGCGATTTGGATCGCCGCGAAAAATTCATCATTCGGGCCCGGTTCTCATTGGGACCGCACCGGAAAGTGCACACGCTGCAATCTTTGGCGGACCGCTTGGGCGTTTCCAAGGAACGTGTTCGTCAACTCGAACGTCGCGCGATGGACAAACTGCGAGCGATGGCCGGCGAAATTCCGTTGGCGGAATTGGAAGCGTGATCGGCCGTGTCCGTCATCTCCCCCGACCGATCCTCGCTGAACAATCCGTCGCAAGACGCATTACCTAGCGTCGCCGCAAAAATGGATTGCGAACCGGAGTCACCTTCCTGCTGCGGCAGCGATCTCTACATCGCACGGCAAGAACTCGCGGTCGATCAAACGACCGCCTTCGCATACCACGAGCGTCCAGGCTGTCTGAGTCGTTTGACGCCACCGTGGGAAAACGTCACCGTCGAACATTCCGATCAATCCATCGAAGTCGGCAGTCGTGTGACTCTGAAAACACGGATCGCGGGGATCCCGCTTCGTTGGAAAGCACGACATGTGTGGTACGATCCGCCCAATGGATTCGCGGACGTTCAAGACAGCGGCCCCTTTGCTCACTGGCATCACCAGCATCGTTTCGAATCGTTGGATCATGACCGCAGTTGCCTGGTTGATTCGATTGAATACCGTTTGCCCGCTGGATGGATCGGTCGAACGCTGGGCGGTGGCAAAGCCCGTCGGACGATCGAGGCCATGTTTGCTTACCGTCATCGCATCACGCGAGACGACCTACAACTGATCGCCGATTATCCCATGCAATCGAAAACTATTGCCGTATCGGGCGCCACCGGATTGGTCGGCGATGCACTTTGTTCCATGTTGACTTTGTTGGGGCACAAGGTGATGAAGATCACTCGTGACGAAACGGGTGATGCGGACGAGATCGCCGCCTGGGGCAAGCCAGAGGAAATCAAGAAGTTCGAGGGCGTCGATGCCGTCGTACATCTGGCCGGCAAACCGCTGGTCGGCAAACGCTGGACTCCAGAGATCAAAGAACAAATTCGCGAAAGTCGTGTCGAGAAGACTCGTGCACTTTGCGAAGGACTGGCCAAACTCGAAAACAAACCATCCGTTTTCGTTTGCGCCTCCGCGACCGGCATTTACGGTGACCGCGGGGAAGAAGTACTGGACGAAGACTCCGCGACCGGCGATTCGGATGACTTTCTGCCAAGCGTTGCCAAACAATGGGAGGACGCATGTTCGCCAGCGAAAGAAGCTGGTATCCGCACGGTCCACACGCGATTTGGAATCATTCTTTCGCCCGATGGCGGTGCCTTGGAGCAAATGTTGTTGCCCGCGAAAATGATGGGCGGCAAATTGGGTGATGGAAAACAATGGTGGTCGTGGATTGCTTTGGAAGACGCACTCGGTGCCATCGTTCACTGCATCGCAACGCCGCAGGTCCACGGTCCGGTCAATTTTGTCTCGCCCGAACCGATTCGCAACCGTGACTTCGCACGCACGTTGGGCCGTGTGCTTCATCGCCCCGCCATCTTCCCCGCGCCGAAATTCGCTTTGAGGTTGGCACTGGGTGAGATGGCTGACGATCTGTTGCTAGCCAGTTTTCGAGTGCTGCCCAAACAGTTGCAGCAGAGTGGCTATCAATTCCGTTTTGCCGAATTGGAGGACTGCTTGCGTTTCTACTTGGGCAAGCATCGCAAACCTTCGCAAGAAGTCCCCGCATGAACGCCAACGCATTGGTGCTGCTGAATGCGATGTCCACTTGGTATATGGTCGGTTTGATCTGGATGGTCCAAATCGTCCATTACAAAATGTTCGACCGCGTCGGCGAAGACGTCTTTGCCCGCTACGCAATGGATCACGCGAGATTGATCACCCCCATCGTCGCGATTCCGATGCTGATCGAACTGGCGACCGCCTTGGGACTCTTGTTCACGCGTCCCACCGCGATGCCGTGGGGATGGGCGGTGTTTGGTCTGGTGTTGGTGGGATTGATTTGGATCAGCACAGCGGTTTTGCAGGTGCCGGCTCACGAGAAACTTGCCAACGGTTTTCAAGCCGACGTTTACAGCACGTTGGTCTCCACCAACTGGATCCGCACCGTCTTGTGGAGCATCCGCGGATTGTTGATGGCTTGGGTCGTTTGGCAGCTCTTACCAACTCAACCTTAACCCAAGCGGCCAGGCTCCTTTGCTCCGGTCCTCACCCGTAGTGCAGCCTGCCAGCCAGCATTGCCCTGCCCCTCACCCGTATTGCAGGCTGCCAGCCCGCATTGCTTGCACCTTTTTCGTAGTGCAGGCTGCTAGCCTGCAAACACCCTCACAAACCGCGGCACGCCCCGCGCACGATCACCGGAATCTGCTGCATCTCCCCTCGCGATCCCTCCAAGCATTCTCGCGCCCAGTTCTCATCAGAACCGTGCCTGGGAAAATCAATTGAGCTAAGATGCGTGTTCGTCTCGGCCGCCGGTCGAAGACGGATCCATCCCCACCTCTCTTTCCCACCTGATGCCCACCATGAGAATGCGTCCAACGTTCCTTTGTTTCGCTCTTTCGCTGGCCGCCGTCGGCTCTTGCCTAACGTTCAGCCACAGCGCCCACGCGGACAAACCCGTTCAACTGATTTTCGACACGGACCTTGGCAACGATGTCGACGATGCCTTGGCGATGGGCTGCATCCACGCGCTGCAGTCACGCGGCGAATGTGAACTGCTGGCCGTCACGATCACCAAGGACCACGAGTTGGCCGCCGCATTCGCGGATGTGATCAATACCTTTTACGGCCGAGGCGAAATTCCCATCGGAGTTTGCCGCAGCGATGTAACCAACGGAAAAGGTCGCTTCAACGGCTTGGCGGAGATCCAAGACAACGGCAAGGACCGTTTTCCGCACGACCTGCGAAGCGGCAAAGACGCCCCCGATGCCGTCAACCTGCTGCGACGAACCTTGGCCTCCGCGGAAGACAACAGTGTTGTGATTGCTCAAGTCGGTTTTTCGACCAACCTTGCCAATTTGCTGGACGCTCCCGCCGATGACATCAGCCCGATGACCGGTCGTGAATTGGTCGAGAAAAAGGTTCAAAAACTCAGTGTCATGGCCGGTGCATTCACGCAAATCAAAAATGACAAAGGCCAGTTGTACGACCACAAGGAATACAACGTCATCAAGGACATCCCTGCCGCACAAAAGCTGGCGAAGGAATGGCCCACGCCGATTTTGTGGAGTGGTTACGAAATTGGCATCGCGCTCCGCTATCCGCACGAGAGCATCGAACAGGACTACGGCTACGTCGAACATCATCCATTGGCCGAAGCCTACATCGCTTACATGCCGCCGCCCCACGATCGTCCCACTTGGGATTTGACTTGTGTGCTGCAGTTGGTGCGTCCCGATCGCGACTACTTTGGATTGACTCCCGTGGGCACCGTGACCGTCGCCGACGATGGATTGACCACATTTGAAGAAGATCCTTCTGGACGCGATCAGTACTTCACACTCAACGAATTGCAAATCGCGAGAACCGTGGAAGCCTTGCAGTTGTTGTCCAGCGAGCCTCCTCACCAACAATGATGAGATTGTGTTTTGACAAGTGAGGTTTCCGTCATCAACGTACGCTTGGTACGGATAGTCAGCGTCACGTGAGCTTTTCTATCACGATAGGCTCCGTGACCATTTTCTCCATTGAGCCCCAGCGCGTATTCGTATTGAACGGAACTTCATGAAACCGAGTTTAATCTCGCTTCGTTGTGATCACTGCGGGGCTCCTATCGACGTGAAGCCCAAAGCCAAGTTTGTGACCTGCGGTTATTGCCGGGCCAGCTTGGCAATTCACCATACCGGATCGTCTTATTCGACCGAAACGATCGAGGAGCTTCGCGAAACCACCGAAGCTCTCGTCAAAGACGTCCAGCAGATCAAACGCAGCACCGAACTCAATCGGCTCGACGACGAATGGGAACGTGAGCGGTTGCGTTTACTAGGAACGAACAAACACGGACGACAAATCACCTCGCCACCGAACACCGTGGTATCGACGATTGTCTTTGCGGGAGTGATCCTCTTCGCGATCTTTTGGACGATCATGGCGTCGATGATGTTTGCACCGATGGCATTCTTCGGCTTGATCTTCATCGTCTTCGCCATCGTGGGCATGATCAGCACTCACAACGCAAAAGGCAAATACGACGCGGCCCATCGGCGATACCAACGCGAGCGAACCAGTCTGATTCGCGAAATTCAGGGCGACAACTAGCTCGCTCGCGGTCCGTCGCTCCGGCGTGACTACCACCCCAACACGTGGGCGAAGACCAACGGTACACAAATCGATGCATCGCTTTGGATCATGAACTTGGGCGATTCCGCGTCGATCTTGTACCAAGTGATCTTTTCGTTCGGCACGGCGCCGCTGTATCCGCCGTAGCTGGTCGTGGCATCGCTGATCTGGCAAAAGTAACGCCACAGCGGGATGTCGCGTTTCAGGTCTTGGATCAACATGGGAACAACGCAGATCGGAAAGTCCCCCGCGATTCCGCCACCAATTTGGAAGAACCCAATCGGGTCTTTCATCGTGTCCTCGTACCAATGAGCCAACTGCTCCATTTGCTTGGTACCGGACGCATAGCCACCGTGGCCGGGAACGCTGCCATCAATCACGTGAGCCGTGTAGATATTGCCCAGGGTGCTGTCTTCGAACCCCGGCGTGAAAACTGGGATGCCCGCGTCCTTGGCTGCCGCGACCCAGCTATTTTCGCGAGGGATTTGGTAGTGCTGGACCAGCCCCTCGTCGTCCAGCAATTCAAACATGTATTCGACAGGCATCCGAGCCGCATTCTCTTTCGCGGCCTTTTCCCACATCGGCACCAAGCGGTCTTCGAGGTGACGCATGACGGTTTCGGGAATGCAGGTGTCGGTCACACGATTGAAACCTTGGTCGCGCAACTTCACCTCGTCTTCCGCCGACAAAGCTCGCCAGTTTTCTACGATCTCGTACTCGTCGTGAGCCACCAGGTTGAAGATGTCTTCCTCCAAGTTCGCCGCGGTGCAAGTGATCGCGTGAACCTTTCCTTGGCGGATCATCTCAGCCAAAGACAGTCCCAGCTCACCGGTGCTCATCGCCCCCGCGAGTGTCACCATCATCTTGCCGCCGCCATTGATGAACTCTCCATAGGCTTTGGCAGAGGCCAGCAACTCACGGGCGTTGAAGTGACGAAAGTGGGTTTCCAGAAAGTCCGTGACATTCATGAAGATTTGCTACCTAAAGAGGGTGACCAACGGAGGGAACAACGAGGCGCCTGAGACCGGCCGCAGAAGCGAATTGGTGACTGGCGATCGAGAAAGCAGCGTTTTTCGGAAAAACGTAGTGCGACGGGCCGCCCTCGATGGCGGCGAATCTTACCGTTCCAAGGAGGCTATGTCGCGATGCCATCAATAGCCTTTTTCCGGCCATTTTTTCATCGAAAGATGCGTTGCCAACGTTCCGAGAAGCAACCAAGGTAGACGATAAATTTGAAAGTAAGCCGAAACATTTTGAAGCCCGAGTGGTTGGATTCACTATGAACAAGCTCAACCCACAACAGCTCTCGCTGAACTCTCCGCGACGTCGCTGGATACGGACATCCGCAACTGTGTTGATTCTCGGCATGCTCATGGGGCTTGCTTGGAAACCACGCTTGCTTTCGGAAACGTATCTGCGAGACGCCTCGCACGTCTTGATAAACGATGAGAACCTGTTGCCGATCGGCGAAGCGGCTTCGCAAGAGGTACTCGATCAGTCACAAAGTCAAAAGGCCGCCTCACCACGGCACCTTTGGTACGTCGGCGGCTTCCCGCTGGACGCCTACCAAACCAAGTTCTCATTGAACGAAGGCCGCGACGGTTTGGAAACGTGGGGTGTCTTTGGCACCGCAATGTGGATCGACGCTTGGTTCTGCTGCGGCATCCTGGCGTTGGCGGGCATCGCGGCTTTTTTCTACGAACCCGGCTGCAAACCATGGCGATTGCTTTGGACGCCAACGGGTTCCACGAACCGTCGCTATCAAGTCAGTTTGGTCGGCTTGACGATCGTTGGATTGCTGGCAACGGTTTGGCATTTTCACAGCACCCAATCGCGACTTCGGTTTCTGCGTCAACAAGGTTTGACGACGCTGACGTGCTCGACCAAACACCCAATGATCGCGCGGTTGCCGCTGAAGTATCGCGGTCCTTGGACCCACGCATCGCGAGTGCAATGCACGCCGCGAACGAACTTCAACGAACTGAATTGGAATCACTACCCATCGCTCGAATTTGTTTCGCTCTACGGAAATCTGAGTGCGAACCAACTGACGGCGATGGAAGATCTGTCGTGGATGACGACACTTCGTTGGTACGGCATCCCACGAATTGAATCGAGCAACCAACTGCTGCAGGAGCTGCCTGATCTGCGTTGCGTCTCGTTGTCGTTCCATTTGCCAGAGGAACGACTCCAGTCAGATCAGCCCACGCAACTTCGTGTTGACTCACAGCGTTTGCTTTCTTCGCTTGCCGTCCGGAAGATCCCACGGGCCGCAATCAATACAGAGGAACTTCTGTCGCCATCGTTGCTGACGTTGGACATCCAAACCACCGGCCCCAGCCCAAAGCAATGGGTGTTTGAAGAAGCTCCCAGTTTGCAATCGCTGACCCTGCGTCACGAACGCGAACGCCGAAGCTTGACTCCCGAAATCATCGACCTGACCGTCCGAGTGATGCCGTCGCTGACCACGTTGTCGCTGGACGCGGGCATCCCGATGAAACTCAGTCTGATGGAATTGCCACGCTTGGTTCATTTGCAGGGGATCGATTCGCACTCCATGCGGTTCACCCGGGGTGACAGTGACAACGCGTACACGCTATGGGCTTCCGAGCTTCACCTGTCGAACCTGTCATCAATGTCTCACCTGGAAGTTTCGGGCGAGAACTTTGAAAACTGGACCGTGAAGGACTGCCCACGACTCTACGAAGTCGTCGTGCGTCGTCCGCGAACGGGCATGATGATGTTCCGTCGTCAGGCGTCTCGATTTGGTGAACCTCGCGAGGTATTCGGCAGCGAGATGTGGGCGTCAATCATGGGGCCTCGACACAGCCAAATTCCATCGGTTCCCAAGAACCTGATCGCATGGGCGTCTTCGTTCCCATATTTGCAATCACTCAATCTGTCGGGATTGAACTTGCGGCAATGCGACTTGGATCACCTGCACAAGAACGCCTTTTTGAAATCGCTGACGCTGGATTACTGCCAGTTCGACTCGTCGCAACTGCGCAGCCTTCGTGGCGTGAAATCGATTCGAGAGTTATCGGTCAGCGGCAGCGAAGTGGATCAATCCATCGTTCCTGAATTGCTCTCCATGCACAACGAATGGGAAGCCTTGGAACTGCCGTGGGAAACGTTCGACGACATTCGCATCGCGGATCAGCCGAAATTGAAGCGAGCTTTCTTGACTCGTACGTTGCGTGCAAAGACCGTCGAACTGGAAAATTTGGACTCGTTCGTCAGCCGGATCAGAATCGCTGCGGGTGCAGAACGCATTCGATTGGTGAACTTGCCATGCTTGAGCGAGGTTTCCATTCGTCGCCCCCGAACGTCTGATCTCGTTGTTCAGAACGTTCCCAACTTGCTTTCCTTCACGTTGGAACGAGGCGTCTTGTCGGCGGAAACGTTGAAAAGTTTGACTCAGTCGCGACAGCTTCACTCGTTGATCTTGCCCGGAACGCAAATTCCAGAAGACCTGGCCTCCAATTTCCCGAATTGGCCCGGTCTGCAAGAGATCAACGCCATCGCGACCCCCATTCGCGACCAAGATTTGGCTCATCTGCCAAGTTTGAAAAGTCTTCGCCGCGTGCGGCTGGACAACACACAATTGACAGCAAAAGGCTTGACACACTTGGGACGCTGCGATCGGTTGCAGAGTCTTTCGCTGGTCGGTTTGGATCTCTCCAGTTCGGCGTTTGAGCCATTGCTTGGATTGTCTTGGTTGATGGAATTGTCCGTGAACGATTCCATTGTGCTGCCACAAGAACTCGACAGCGTTCGCATGGCACCGGAAGACTGGGCCACCGGCGAAAGAAATCCTCAATTGGCCAACAGTTGGCCACCGGGGTTCACACGCTCGCTTGACGCTGCCCGGGAATTCTTCCGTCGCGGACCGGCTCGCGGTGCTCGCCGGAACTGGGTTGCCAACGAAGAAACGGATTCCAACGAACGTGGCCCGTCGCGACCAAAGCGTCCGACGATTGATGCAACGTGACCAACACGCCAGCAATGGCGAACAGGTACATGTGCACCATCTCAATGATGCCGACTTCGTGAAACAGACCGTTGCAGACGTAGCCGCTGAGGATTCCCAGCATCAGGATCCCAACCGTACGGCGATGGTCTTGCTCACCGCGCTCGAGCCAATTGGCTCGCAACTGTGAGGTTGATGCATCGGCGTGCCGGACGGATGCCATTTGCCACGCCAGGCAAAACAACACCGTCAGCAACAACATGTGCAAACAGAATCCGGTGAGCCCCAGGTCGACCAGCACGGATAGAAAGACGTTGTGCTGCATGTAGGGGCGAGCGTTCTCCAGCGGAACACCGTGACGACGAATCGCGTGATAAGGTTCCGCCGCATCGAAGTAGTGACCGTAGCCGTGCCCACCCAAGGGCCGGTCCAGGAACATCTCATAGGCGACCAAGGCCAACAACGGCCGCAGCTCGACACTCTTGGCCGCATCCGCGGCGCTGAGTGCCTTGTCGCGTTTCATGCTCATGATTTGGTCTTTCAAACCCAACGCCATAGCACCGCTGAACACGATCACACCCGCCAACGCGACCAAGCGAACGCGACGAGGAACATAGATCAATCCAATCCCCCCCACCGCGGCGATCGCTCCTAACCATACGCTTCGCGTGAGCGTGGAATAGCAACCGGTCAACATCAACAATGACAAAGCCGCGTAGAACGCTTTGCCGTGACGTCCGCTTTCCAAAAAACGACTGCAGCAAGCCGCCAATGCCAGCGTCAACAAGATTCCGTTGCCGGCTGGATTGAGCAGCGGCCCGCGACCTCGGCCGTAAAACTCCCAGACCTCGGGATCATTGATGAAACGCGGAAACACCAACGCTCGCACGTCTAGCATTTCCATCACGCCGGTGAAGGCGAGGTAGGCGCCCAGCGTGATGATCGCGGTCACCATCGCGTGGATGTCCGCGGGGCGAAACGTTGCCGTCCGCATCACGACGTACAGACTGGACGGAATCGCCATGTAGAACAACCAGCGAGCAATCGGTGGTTGAGCCTCGCCGAACATGCCGAAACGCAAACAGCTCAGCAGACCAATGCCAACGAACCCAAGCAAAATCCCATCGGTTCGGGTGATGCGAGGCAACTTTGCCTCACCGCTCAGAATTCGGAACGCGGCGACTCCGATCACGGCCGCCCACAGCAAACGGTCCAAGCTGATCTGAATGAATCCGCTGATGGCAAAGAAGGCGGGACCGAACACGGTTCCCAGCAGCAACACGGCCATCACCAACGACCAAGTTCGGGCGCGGCGAAGAACAGGAATCGACCAAGGAATGATCGCGAGCAACGACAAAAGAAGCAGCAATGTCATATCGAAACGTAGCTCACCGGCCGATCGTTTCGTTTTCCCGTCCAATCCAACCCCACAAACGCTGCTATCGCGGAGGGCAACTTTACCGATTGCAACGATTGTTCCACCTGCAACCGTTGCAACGAAGTTCGGCGTTGCATTCATTCTTCCATCGGAAACGTTCGATGGGGTGATACAGGCCGCGCCAAAAACGAGGGCAGGATCCAACCGAACCATTCCATCTGGTACATGTTTGGATCTTCGCCCACGAGTCTTCCCACTTCAACGTTGATCGATGCTGCAATTACCTCGATGCATCCAATCGAAATCGACTGACGCGAAAACCGTTCATGCAACTCGGTTTTCGCGAGCGGCTGTTGGTGGGTGCTTGTCCGTGCTGATGCTGCTGTGGATCGGTGGATGTTCTCATCCGGTCCGTGCCTTGGTGGGCGGCAACATGCGGATCGATGGTGACATGGGCGTTGATGGTGACATTCGAATGAATGGGACCATGACAACGATTAGCAAAACCGACAACACCGCCTCACCACTACGCGCCGTTCAACTCAACCCCTCCAGCATTTCGTCATCTCAAAGAATCGCAATTGTCGACGTGGATGGCCTTCTGGTGGATCGCAATTTCAGCGGCTTCGGATCGATGGGCGAAAACCCCGTCGCCTTGTTCCGTGAAAAGATGAGCTACATCGAAGCGGATCCATCCATCGCGGCGGTTGTGCTTCGGATCAATTCCCCCGGTGGTGGCGTGACCGCATCGGACATGCTGGCACATCAATTGAACCAACTGCGAACCCGTCGTGGAATTCCGGTGGTGGCTTGTCTAATGACGACCGGAACGGGTGGGGCTTACTACTTGGCCACCCATTCCGACCTGATTGTCGCTCACCCAACGTCCGTCGTGGGTGGCATTGGTGTCATCCTGAACAATTACAACATGGAAGACACGCTGGGCCAGTTCAACATCGTGTCACTACCCATCAAATCGGGCACTAAGATCGACCTGGGATCACCCGAGCGGATGATGCAGCGAGACGAACGTGATTTGCTTCAATCGATGGCGACGGAATTTCACCAGCGTTTCATCGATCAAGTCCAGCAGTCTCGCGGTGAGAAGCTGACCATCGTGCCGCCTGCGAGCAACGACGGAGACGACTCAGACGAAGAAAACGCCCCGGAAGACGAGTCATCGAAACCGGCGTTTGCAGTTCCGTTTGATGGACGAGTCTTCTCGGGCTTGAAAGCCAAGGACATGGGCTTGGTGGATCACACGGGCTATCTCGACGATGCCGTGCGGTTGGCGGCCAATTTGGCCGGCATGGCGGACACGCCGAGCTTGGTTCTCCTTCGGCGGGACAACGACCGAGCGATGTCAGAATTCGACGTGACGCCAAACACTCCGATGACATCGTTGTTGCCGATACAGATCCCTGGTTTGGATCGCAGTTCGATGCCGACTTTCTTGTACCTTTGGCAACCAGACCCGAGCATCGTGACCGCCGTTGGCAATTGACCCGAAAAGTCGTGCCTAGGACTGCATGTCCATTCCCCAGCGTTTGACTTGGTTTTTCCAGTCGGTCATCAGAGCCGAGCACAGATAGCCAATGTTCGAAGCATATCGCGGCACCAAACGGCGTGGATCGCTCATCATGCGATACGCCCATTCCATTCCAACGCTTTGAAACAGCTTGGGAGCCCGTTTCGCGGTTCCGGCCAAGAAGTCAAACGATGCGCCCAGTTGAATGCTGACGGGAACGCCAATTTTGGCTGCGTGCTCGGCAATCCATTTTTCGCCCTTGGGTTGGCCAAACGCGACGAATAGCAAATCGGTCTTCGAATCGCGAATTCGGGCGTACTGTTCGGCTTGCTCCGCTTCGCTCAACGTTCGATAGGGCGGCGATTCGCAACCGGCGATCTGCAATCCTGGATACATCGCCTTCAGGCGTGCCGAAGCTTTTTCAGCGACACCGGGTTCACCGCCCAGGAAATAGACGCGGTAACCACGCAGCGAAGCTCGGCTGCACAGGTGCACAATCAGTTCGCTTCCGGCGACTCGTTCGGGCAGCGGACGATCGGTGAATTTGCTGCGGGCCACGATTGGGTGACCATCGGCCAACACCATTGCCGCTCGCTGCGTGATCGGACGCAGTTCCGGCATTTTGTGATGCAGCATGCAGTAGTTCAGATTGGCTGTGATCACGTACTGGGGTGCACGGGCGGCGATCATCTCATCAATCGCGTCGACGGATTGCCACATGTCCAATCGATCAAAGGGAATGTCCCAAACATCGACCGTGTCACGCACCCCCGGTGGCAACGTCGAAACGTTCGCAGTGGAGTTGGGCGAGTGCGGATCCATCGACGATTGCGATCGACGATCAACGCCCGGCTGCGTTTCCAACCGCGAGCTTGGTGGGACGACGGGAACCGATTGGGGAGTCGTGGAGGAATAGGAATCGACCGAGGGAACCGAGCTCATGGTGGAACGTCAAACGTGGAAGGCGAAATAATCGATTCAATCGCGACAATCGCTTCCCGTGATGTTGAAAGCGACCGCCTCGCGATAGACTGCACGCTGAACACTAGGTCACGTTTTGGTGCTTCCCCGTCTGAAATCTGAGTTCCATCGCCACGCATGCTGATCTTCACACTCGAAGGATTTACACCCGCCGCGATCTCGGCTTACGGATCGTCTTGGAACCGAACACCGACGCTGGATCGCATCGCTGCCCACGGCGTCACTTGGAATCGCGTGATCACCCCTGTGACCGATCCACTTGAGCAATGGGATCGATGGGCCAGCCAACTCGGCGAAGCGGCGCGAGAAATCGTGGTCATCACCGATGACGAACGATTGCTGCAACGTGATTCGGCGGCGGTGTTTGAAGAGATCGTGCTGGTTGAAAGCGAAGATGAAAGCTTCGGCGATGACTCAGACGACGACTCACCGCGGACCATTGAAATCGAAGACACCACACTCGGTCGCCTCACCGCGGTGGCGGCGGATCGCCTGAACCAAGACCAGTCCGTTTGGCTACACAGTCGCTTTTTGACCCGTCACTGGGATGCGCCGCGGGAACTCAGCGACGATTTTGAATCGCACGAAGCCTTTGACGAGGAACCGTACGACGAATCGGAGGACGCGGATGAGTTTGGAGAGGTGAGTCAATCGTCGGGCACCGACGCTGATGCAGACGCCGATCCGCTGGATGAGACGAGTCCAAACGACCTCGCAGAAGTGCCTTGGATCATCAGCGACACGGAGCCTCCCGATCGGATCCTCGCTGCCAACGAAGATCCCGATTGGATCACCACTTGGATGCGCACTTACGCGTGTCAAATCAAATTGGTCGACGCGATGATGGACGTGCTGCTGTCGCTGACTGCGGATGACACGCCTCTGCTGATCAGCGGCACGAGCGGGTTTGCTCTTGGACAAAATGGTGGCATCGGCCATCGCACGGGCCCTTTGCGCAGTTGTCATCTGCAGGTGCCGCTCATCTGTTCCGGCGGGACCGGACTACGCCGCCGCTTGCTGACTTCCGCCGACGATTTCGCAAAACTGGTCAACCAACGTCAATTGCATGTTGACGATCCATTGGTACCGATCGAGACATTTCTGGAAAGCAGCCCTCCGCGGCAGCAGTCCTTGGAGACGCCTACCGACGAGGCGGAAAACGTTTCTCACGTCGTGATTCATCGCGATGCATCCCCGGTAGCCGTGATGACGCATGAATGGTTTTACATTCGATCCGAAGACGGCCCTCTCATGCCGGACGCGGATGACCGAGGCCATTTGTTTTTAAAGCCAGACGACATCGACGATTTCAACAATGTCATTCGGCTGCAACGTCACGAAGCGGATCGTCTGCACCAATTCCTTTTAAGCGATTCCAATCCAGCGGAGTGAAGCATGATTGTTGGCGTCCCATCTGAAATCAAAACGGACGAATACCGCGTTGGCATGCTGCCCGTCGGCGTGGCTGAACTAACCGCAGCGGGCCACCGCGTTCTGGTCCAAGCCGGGGCGGGGCTGGGTTCGGGACTGCCCGATCACGACTACTTGCGAGCCGGCGCGGAATTGGTCGCATCGGCCGAAGACGTGTATTCGCAAGCCGAGTTGGTCGTCAAAGTCAAAGAACCGCAACCGTCCGAGTACGGGCTGATCCGCTCTGGGCAAATCGTGTTCACGTACTTTCACTTCGCCGCCAGCGATTCTCTGACCGAAGCGATGTTGGAAAGCGGAGCCATGTGTTTGGCATACGAAACACTTCGCGACGCTTCCGGGCATCTACCGCTGCTCACGCCGATGAGCGAAGTCGCGGGGCGAATGAGCATTCAAGAGGGAGCGAAATTTCTCGAGAAGCCTCAGATGGGTCGCGGCATTTTGCTGGGTGGCGTCCCCGGCGTTGCCCCCGCCCACATCACGATCCTCGGCGGAGGCATCGTTGGTGCCAACGCTGCCAAAATCGCGGCGGGCTTCCAAGCCGATGTGGCGATCTTGGACGTCAATTTGGATCGTCTTCGCTACCTGGACGATGTCATGCCCGCCAACGTCAACACTTTGTACAGCGATCGACACAACATTCTGGAGCAACTCGAACGAGCCGATTTGGTGATTGGGTCGGTGCTGATCCCGGGTGCTCGTGCTCCAAAGTTGGTGCAGGCCGAAGACCTACGGATCATGAAACCGGGTGCGGTGGTCATCGACGTGGCGGTTGATCAAGGCGGGTGCATCGAAACCAGTCGCCCCACCACGCACAGCGAGCCCACGTACATCATTGACGAAGTTGTTCACTACTGCGTCGCCAACATGCCAGGTGCCGTTGGTCGAACCAGCACCTTCGCTCTTTGCAACGCGACCATGCGTTGGATCTCGAAAGTCGCTGCGTTGGGTTTGAGCGGCGTGTTGAACGAAACTAGCCCGCTGCAATCGGCCATCAACATCCACGAGGGCAAGATTCTGCACGAGGCCGTTTCATCGGCCTATCAAAAGTGATCTGAACGTCGTCATCAGAACGGGCGAAGCAGGGCAACAGTTGCGGGACGTTACGAAGCGTCCTGGGATTCGCCGTCCGCCGATTCATTGGAATCTTCTGAATCGCGCGCGTTCTTGTCCATTAACGTGACCGGGTTTTCGACGTCTTCGAACAGCTCAATCCGCTCCAACGTTTCATAGTCATAATCGTCGTAGCGGACTCGCAAACGCGTACTGCCTTCTTCGCCACGGACTCGCAAGACGTACTCCGGATCATCTGCTCCTGTGTACTCGTCGGTTAAATCCCAATCGGTGAAAACGTATTCGATTTTTCCCGTCAATTCGAGCACGCGTTCATCGTCTTGAACGGCATCGTAGGCGGCCATGCTAAGGCTGTCTTCAAACGGGACAGCTCTCGCCTCCAATTCCACGCGAGTTTCCAGATCGGTTTCATCTGGTATCAACTCCACGCGATCAAACCGACGGTCCTCTTTGCCGCTGATCGTCGCACGGACCAAGACGTCTCCGTCACTGCCGTAAACGCGGTAGTAATAGTTGTCGGTGTAGTACGTGTCGCTCTCGTTGTATTCACCCGCGAATGAGACGGATTCGATCTCACCGATCTCATCGCGAATTCGTTCGTTGTCTTCCAACGCGTATTCCAAGGCGGCGGGTGTTTCGTAGTCGTCCGCCATGTAATCCATGTTGACGCTGTTGATCTCGTTGGCCAAACGCTCGATCGCGTAGTAGCCCAGCCCCAACACCCCGCCACACATCAGCAGCAACGTCAGCGAAACGATCCCCACAATGATCACGGTGTTCTTGCTGGATCCGCCTCCGCCTCGAGGAGCGTTGGGAACCGGTTGGCTGTACGGCGAGTGCGGAGCGTTGGACATGAAAGACACTGCGGTGGCAGGAGAGATTCAGTGACGAGCGAGCCGAGTATAAAATCGAGTAGGGTGAGCCAGCGGAGCGACCGCTGACTCAGCCCTCTCACAGAACCGTACGTACGGGTCCGTATACGGCTCCTGTCTTACCTGCCTAAGTTGC
>NZ_JAJKFV010000017.1 GCF_020966775.1 Rhodopirellula halodulae
CGACGGATGTTGCAAGATCGTGTGATGAGATGTCACGATCGACCGACCGCAGCTTTGTCGTCCATTGTGTCCAGCGTCGATTGGTTTGATGTTCGCTGTGCTGAATGTTTCCATTGTGTCATCGACGCACCGTCGAGCAGACGGTCACAAGCATCAATGACGGCGTGGTGTGCAACCAAGATCGGCATCGCTACGTCCTGCATAGATCGCCGCGATAACGATTGCAATCACCCGGTCGCGACGAGCGATTCGCAATTGTCAAAACGCCCGACTTCGCGACTCGGGTGCATTGCTTGGTTACCCGAATTCTGCCTCGGCGCTACAACCATTCGCTATTCGGGATCCGACGGACAAATCGCAATACCAACTTTGGTGCATCAGCCTGTACGTCTACAACACGGAATTCGTAATGGCCATTCTCGATCTCATCATCACCCACCCCTTCAAATTCGAAGGTTGAGCAGAATATCGATGAGAGTCGCGGCGACGAAAGATACAAGTCGCCATCCATTCGCATCAGCAAGGCATGTAGCTTTTGACCGCGTTCGGGAACCAAGGTGTCTGATTCGCCCTTCATGTACTGAACGCCAGTGCTGTTCAACGCAAGTGAGTGATTCCCGCATCGCGGACAGTCCACCAAGTCAGCGTTGACGTTGTCAAGTTTCTCAGAAAGTACGTAGCGAGGGCTCATCGCCGCCGCCTTGATGCGGTCATCTCGCGAAAATTGGTTTCCGCAACCGGTGCATGCAGGTGGTTCGTAGAGAAACGGTGTGGGCAACGGAAAATCTACAAACTGACACGCGTTGCATCGGTAAGGCGTTTGGTCGAAGCAGAACAGCGACGATTCGTAACCGCATTCGCAGAGCATGGACGCTTCGCCCGCTGGCCAATCGATATCGCTTAAGCTTGTAGTCAATGTTGCTTCAGTCGGGTAACGGTAGCGATATGCGGGCGGCGGCGAGAGACTCAACCACTGCAAAAACGGCAACGACCGCCGCTCCGTATCATCGCCTGGTTACCCGCTTCTTGAGTCATCAACCGTACGAATCGGGACGCTGCTGGAACCTACGATCGAATGCTGAAACATCATAGCCTTTCCCGCAAGCTTGAAAAGCAATCCGCGGATACCACGCATCTTCGGCATTGGAAAAAGAACCTGCTCTTTGAGCAGCAATCCGCGGATCAGGTAGTCAACCAAAGCCCGGTCGTACGCAGTGTCGGTCGAGGAGTACTGCTCAGATTCGCGATTGACCCATGATTCAGAGACCGCGATGGATTGCGTGTCAAAGTCAAGTTTCACCCAGTAGATGAGCGCCCCTGTCCAGCTGCGATGAAAGTATAGCCAGTCGCCGTCACGGTAGACGAACCATTTGTCTTCCATGCACTCTGGGACAAGTCCAGCGGATAGTTCACCTTCGTGGCAGAGGTCGAAGGACGCGGTGTAATCGAGCTGCTCACGAACCGTTGGTGGCTCAAGCGTGTTCCAATCGTCGCGTGAAGCTGGAGCCATGATTCTTCAGTCGGGTAACGTCACGCGTCACCGGGTACGCGCGAAAGACTCTCAACTTCAAAACCGCCCGACTCGCGTACGCCGGTGCACGCAATTGTTACCCGCATTTTGGATCTATGGGCGAAGCGATTCTGGAGCCAAGCAATTCGACCAGGGAAGAATACGAATCGCTTGGATCAATGGTAGCACGCGGAACGTAGATTGACACTCCTGTGTCCGGAATAAGAAAGAACCCCTTCGAGGCTGGTGTGAAACCTGTGAATCCCGACAGACGCATTGTTGCGGTACCGTTGGCCGACATCGAAGTGAGCGAATCCGTGTCGAATTGAATATCGACTGATTTGTCATCACGGACGGTCGCAACTCGTGCGTCCACCCATCGTCGCTTGTGAGTGGCAGCCATCACAAACTCGTAAACGCCCGCCGCTGCAAAAAGGGCACCGACAAGCCATTGGTTCTGGAATGCGACTGCCAATGTCACGCCGAATAATGTCAGCGCAATGGCGAACCAGATCTCGTACCGTTTAAACTTCGAACGGTGGCGTAACCATTCGTCGTATTGAAGCTCAAAATAGCTGCGATCAAAAATGACATTAGCAGTGGCGATCATATTCCAAAGTCTGTCGGGTAACGTTTAGCGTCACCGGGCGGTGGCGAGAGATGAAATTGGAAAGGTTACCAGGTCTCCACCACCGCTCCGTGTGCACGCAATGGTTATCCGTCATTTGCGGTGCGTGATGCGGTTGAAACACCGTCTTTTTGTCCCAGCAGTCGAGCAAAGCCGTGCGGAAGACCACAACCAAATAGTAGAAGCGGAGAGAGTAGGGTAGATGCGAACAGTGCCCCAATTAAGTTTTCCTGCTTGAACCGAAGCGAAGGGAAATGGAAAGTAAATAGAACGCAAACAACGAACGCGACAAATCGAGTCAGGTGAGGACGGCGATGCAGCGGAGCGGTCGATAACTGTGCGAGCAGCAATGCGAGAGCTGCCAATATCGTCCAGTCATTTGCGATGCCAGTAAGAAACACAAGCATGTTGCCGGAGATAGCTAGCTCCGCGCGATGACTCGTGAAAACGTCAATTGCGATAAGGCACAATCCAACGGCTAGCAATGTGATCAACGTGTTCCAAGCGAACACCCAACGATTACCACTTGAGCACTGCGAAATGGGACGTGGAGGTTCGTATGGGTTCTTCATGCAATCTCGCAGTTAAATTGCGAACGTCAAATCGTCAGTCGGATAACGATAACGATCACGTGGTCGCCGCGGACGACTCACCACTTTGAAAAACTCAGCTCGGCGACTCACGTGCATCGTCTGGTTCGCCGATTTCTGGCCTTGTACCAACCGTCTAGTCATGCTCACACAAATCGAGCGACAGATTGTATCGCCTTGACACGTCGGTCAGTGCGACGATCGTTTCGACACGGAAGTAAGCAAGTAGGGTGCCAGCACGGGCGCGTTCGATGCATTCGTCCATCGATAGTTCGCGTGCGACCGGAAGTTCTGAGTGAGAAGTGTTGATTGCACCAATCTGAGAGTCTGGTTTTGCATCACCGAAACGAAGTATCAAACTGACGGTGTCGAACGGGGCAGAATCGAGCCAATTGCATTCGGCAAGTCGCTGATTCAGTTCTGTCGCGACGGCAACAATCGCAGGGCCACATGGCGGGCGAATTCGTCCCCGCTTCGTGGCGACACCGCCAATCAAGAGTTGTTCGCTCAAGTGTGCAGCTCGTTGAATGATCTATATACGGCGAACGTTACCAATCACCCGGCGGCGACGAGAGATTGTCCATTGTCAAAACGCCCGACTTCGCCGCTCGGGTGCATTGGATTGTTCTGTCGCGTCTTGAGCAGCATGGAGCACCCCACGCGATCCGGGCAAGATCGAGAGCAGTAGTTTACCGATGCACCACTCTGCCAACAAAGTCGGGCCAAGTGTAGCAAGGGCTAGCGGCAATGCGATTAGTCCAGCGAATCCACCCGAGGCTGCGAAGAGTAGCATCAAACCGCAGATGAGGGTTAAGTTGGATCGGGTGCCGTCTCGACCAACTTTGCAATAGTGAATCCAAAGCCCAGTCGGAAACCACGATATAAACAACGCGGTTGGGTAAGCGAGCGGACCGAGGTATCCAAATTTTTCGCTCAGCAGACCGGCGACGCAGGTTCCGCCAACGATAAGTGCGAAGGCGATAAATGCGTCAACGAGCCACCGCATTGGCTGTTCGGGAACGTCGCGGACGGGCGTTGGGCCTGTGAGCACCGCCCAAATCCGAGTGTGCAGTGGACGAGCGTCTGATGTACTCGGCGGTTCGTATGGATCAGGCATGCTCATCGACAGAACGTTCAGCATCACCGGGCGGTGGAAACCAGTGTGATTGGAAAGCGAGACAGGTCTCCACCACCGCTCCGCGTGCATGTCATGGTTATTCGTCAATGTCGGGTGCTGATCGGATTTCTTCAACTATGTCGAGGAATGTGGAGGGATCGCCCCCAACGTAGACGATGTCGTCCCATTCGAAGGCTAGTTTGCCATCTCCGACTCGAACCCTGACCCAGGTGGGATTCATTCCAGCCTGGTACGACAGAGTGTAGCAGTCGCCGAGCAATGGATTCGAGCTGACGCAATCAATTGGATGCAGCGTTCCAATGAGTCGCTGCATATCGCTCTGTGAGACCGGACTTGGTGCTTGGTAGCGTGTTCCAGGCAGTTGCACGGTTGTAAAGTGCATCGCGGATCGAGAACGAAGCAATAGCTGTTCGTTGGTGATCGGTCGGGTTGGATCATGTCGGCTGCAGCCAGCCAAAAGATTCAGCACTGCGGCAAGCATCAGCACACGCATAGGTTAATCGAATAACGGCAGCGATATGCGGGCGGTGGCGAGGAATGTGATTGGAACGCCGAGTTGGTCTCCACCACCGCTCCGTCATCATCGCATGGTTATCGGGTATTCAGTCGTTGATTCAATCGAGCGACTTGGAATCGTTGAGTGATGATCAGGAGCGCACCGACAGGTGAGGAAGCGATGGGTACGATGTCGATGGAGACCGTCAAAGGATTGTATCAGACGCAATCGACATCGTTCGCATCGTTTCCGGGAGTCCACGTAGCGGCGAAACGTTGAAGTCGCGGTGAGGCGATCGGTTGGCAACCGAAACGCAGTCCGTTCGTCAGAAAGATTGACGACCGTTCGCCTGACCGCGACGGATGTTGCAAGATCGAACGACAAAGTGTGCCAAGCGACCGACCGCAGTTGTGTCCGCCATTGTTTTCAACGTCGATTGGTTTGATGTTCGCTGTATTGGATGTTTTCATCGTGCCGTAGATGCGTCGTCGAGAAGACGAACACGAGCACCGACGATAGCGTTGTGTGTAACTGAGATCTGCGTAGCTACGTTCGGCATGAGTTGCCGCGATAACGTTTGCGATATGCGGGCGGTGGCGAGCGATGTGATTGGAATGCCGAGTTAGTCTCCACCACCGCTCCGTCATCATCGCGTGGTTATCGGGAATACTTTCGTTGATCCAATCGAGCGATTTGAAAGCGTCGAGTGACGATCACGAGCGCACCGACAGGTGAGGAAACGATGGGTACGATGTCGATGGAGGACGTCAAGGGATTGTATCAGGCGTAGTCGACATCGTTCCCATCGTTTCCGGGAGTCTAAGCAGCGGTGAAACGTTGAAGTCGCGGTGAGGCGATCGGTTGGCAACCAGAACGCAGTCGTTCGTCCGAAAGGTTGACGACTGTTCGCATGACCGCGACGGATGTTGCAAGATCGTGTGATGAGATGTCACGATCGACCGACCGCAGCTTTGTCGTCCATTGTGTCCAGCGTCGATTGGTTTGATGTTCGCTGTGCTGA
>NZ_JAJKFV010000018.1 GCF_020966775.1 Rhodopirellula halodulae
TTCTACGACATACTTCCTTGATGTACCTGGCATCTCTGATCCTCCTGTACGAGATGCCGAGAGCATACAAAAAGCATGACAATTAGAGATAGAGCAACTACTACCGCCTGCACTCAACCGTAGGTCCGGTTCTACCGGACACCACGCTGTACCTCCTCTTCATTTCCAAGCCAATCATTGCTGTAGCGACTTGCTGGCATCAAGTGTCGATGTCCGTATGGGAGGCGATCGTTGCTGGAGACCTCGCTTTGTTCCAAAGCATCGGTCGAGTCGTCATGTGAGACATGACCTACCGAGAGTCGAACAAGGGTCCCCCATTGTTCCGCCGAGAGACGTTGCGACCCGATCGATCATTGCGGCCTTGACCCGTAGAGTGGAAAAGGACGCAGGGCTACAGGGAGGCAGTGGTGAAGGCAGAGATTGTCGCGGATCGCTCCGCGGTCCTGCGTGGGGTGATCGGTCAAGTATGGTCAATGCTCTTTGCTGAGGTTGATCTTGCGATCGGTAGGCCATGTCTCACATGGCGAAGGGAACGCGAGCGACTCGACTCGTGGTTTGGCTCGTGCGTCGTGGAACAGCCAGCCTGGCTGTCGTGCGTGATCACCGGAGGGAACGCTCTGCGACGGTTGGGTTGGTTGGGGGTGGAGCGTCGGTTAGCGGTTTGGGGTGGAACGCTGGACCGCGGAGCGATCCGCGACTTTCTTTGCTCTCGTCTCTCAGTCCTCCGCACCGCCCACTGCCTCCCTGGGGTCCTGTCCACTTTTTCCTTCTCCACCGCTCTCTTCCGGGGGGTGAGCCGCAGAATCGGTTCAGGCGGGCGATTCGGCATGGGGGCCGGAGCAGTTTCGCGGTGAAATCTGTGCCAAAAACGTGCGATGTCGGGATTCTCTGAATACAATCGCAATTCGCAGGCATACGGTCCGTCGTCGCGAACGGATGGTCGGCGTGGATTCGTAGACTCTTCCGAGACGATTTGCGATCTCCCCTTGGACCGAACGCCAGTGTTGGCACCGCCACGCGGTTCCTTTGTGAACGCATGGACCACCGGTTGCCCACGCACGGACTCCCTCTCCTCCTTATCTTCAACGCCCCCATGGCCGCACGCGACGATTCAGTGATTCGAGGCAGCTTGATTGCCTGCCTGATTTTCTTGGTGCTCTCTTTGGCGCTCAATTTCTTCTTGTGGAGCTGGGGAAGCACGCAAGCGGACACGGCGTCCCGAGCAAACGAGAGCTTGCAATCCCGCGGCAATGAACTGCAAACCATGCAGAGCCAAGCAACGCTGATGAAAGCGATGTTGGGCGTCGGTGGCTTGTCGCAGGCCCAGTTCGATCAGTTGACATCGAGCACGGGCGGCGATCCGGACATGGAAGTGATTGAGCAAAACTTTGCTCGCGACATGGCCTATTTCGGTCCCGAAGTGGATCCCCAAAACCGTAACTATCCCGCTTTGCCTGAGTTCTTGGTCAACGCGATTCGCAATCGCAACGTGCAGTACGGCCAGGCTCGCGACGAAGCAACACAGATTCGTTCGCAAGCCGACAGCGATGTGGAAGTGGCACGCAAGGCTCAAGAAGTCGCTGAGCAAGGGCGTGATGACGCGAACAAAAAACTCGAGGCCGAACAGTCGAAGTTCGCCGAAGATCGTCAGCAGATGAAGTTGACGACCGAACGCACCAGCGACAGCTTGCAGAAAAAGATCGCGGAGTTCACCCAGTACCGAAACAAAGTCACCGCCGAAATCAACGAGCTGGAAAACTTGAAGACTCGTTTGACCGGCACGATCGAGAATCAACGCCAGGAGCTGGTGCAACTGCGAAGCACCAATTTCGAGAGCACGCAGGGATTGATCAGTTACGTTTACCGCGATGGCAATGTGGTGACGATCAACCTGGGCTCGGCGGACGAGTTGACTCCGGGGGTCACCTTCGGCGTGATCGATGCGGACGAAACTCGTTTGCAAGACGCGAAGATCAAAGCGACGATCCAAGTCACCAAATTGCTGGGCGATCACCGTGCGGAAGCTCGCGTGGTGGCCTTCCCCGAAATCCGTTACCCGATCATCCCGGGCGATCAAATCTACTCGCCGTTCTGGGCACCGGGCCGACGTGTGAAGATCGCGTTGATGGACAACATCGACATCGATGACGACAGCCGTCCTGACACCACCGAAATCGCCAGCATGGTGCGTGCGGCGGGTGCGGAAGTCGCTGCGATCCTGCGAACGGATGGCAGCCGCGAAGGCAAGCTGGACAGCAGCGTGCGATTCTTGGTGGTCGGCGAAGCGGAAAGCTTGGACGACCAAGCCGGGAACGCCAGCGAGATCGCTGCGGTCGGCAAAGCCAAGGCGGAAGCGACCGAGTACGGTGTGACCATCATTCCCGCTTGGAAGTTGCAGGCTTACCTGAAGACGATCGACGATTCGTTGACCACGCCGCTGGGGTCAGCCGTCCGCGGTCGCGATTTCCAGCCGGAGAAGTCTCTGGCACCAAGGTCGCTGCCGAACAGCTTGCCGCAGATCTTCACCGAGCAACAAGAACGCGTGCAACGCAACAACGAGATCCTGCAGCCGTAGGGAGTGGAAAGGGGCGCAGGGCCACAGGGAGGCAGTGGTGAAGGCAGAGATTGTCGCGGATCGCTGCGTCGGTCCGCACCGTAGCGCAGGTTGGCCACTCCTGGCCGACGCTTACCACATGTATTCAACCGTAGGTCCGGTTCCACCGGACATCGCGCTCTACATCCTCTTCATTTCCACGCCAATCATTGCTGGCGCGAGGTGCTGGCAAGGGCTGCCGACGTCCGTTTGCAAGGCGATCGTTGCTGGAGACCTCGCTTTGTTCCAAAGCATCGGTCGGGTCGTCATGTGAGACATGACCTACTGGTCGTTCCGGCTCTATGTGTCATGCTGCGGA
>NZ_JAJKFV010000019.1 GCF_020966775.1 Rhodopirellula halodulae
TTGGATAAAGCGTATGATTCGACTGCGGTCCGCGAGCTCATCGAATCCGTGTATGGCTATACTTCGCACATCCGCAGCCGAGGAGAAGAGAAACGTGAGTTGGAAAGAGCCTCTGGCGAGCGTCCTCGGCGGTGGGTGGTTGAAAGAACTCATGGTTGGCTCAATCGCTTTCGAGCCATCCTCATTCGATGGGACAAAAACGTTCAGAATCACATCGCCGGTCTTCACCTCGCGTTTGCCTACTTCATCTACAGCAGACTCGGGGTTTTCGGATAGGTTCTTAGAGTCAATGGTTGAATCGCAATTTGGGCAGTTTTCGTAATCGAACCGAAAGCTTGGACGCTTGGCATTGACGACACTGTTGCAGCCAGTACAGGTCGCAGGTTCGTGGTGCGGCGCCGTCGTAAGTAGCGGCGATCGATAACCGCAGGTGCAAGATGCTGTGAATTCCTCAGCCATCAATCAGTCGGGTAACGGTCAGCGTCACCGGGCGGTGGCGAGCGATGTGAATGGAAAGCGAAGCAGGTCTCCACCACCGCTCCGTGTGCACGCGATGGTTATCACGTCACTCGCCATATTTTTCTCGCCAAAACGAGGTGCCACGATACCAGAATCCGGGGTCTCGCGGCATCTCCAAGACCTGCTCAATGCGTCCTGTCCAGATTGCAGTCCTGGGCCCTTCGCAAAGTCGGAACAAAAGCCCAGGAGTCAATGCGTGGTGCGGACCGGAAGGTGCCGAAAGTTGGAACGTTAAACGATATCGATCTGGTTCAACCATGTTTTCGACCCGGCGTGTGACGATGTCCCACGAAACTTGCTTGCCACGCAAGTCGTCGTGATCATCGGAGAAGATCTGGGGATTGTAACGCAGCCAGGGTCGGCGTAATTCACGAGCGTGTGTTGATTTGATTGTCGCAATAGCAGCGTTCGATACATTGCCGGGGCGATACTGAATCTGTTGATGCATCGCTCTTTTAGCCGCGATAACGTTTGCGATATGCGGGCGGTGGCGGGGAATGTGATTGGAACGCCGAGTTGGTCTCCACCACCGCTCCGTCATCATCGCGTGGTTATCGGGAATTCTGTCGTGGATCCAATCGAGTGACTCGAAACCGTCGAGTGACGATCAGGAGCGCACCGACAGGTGAGGAAGCGATGAGTACGATGTCGATGGAGAACGTCAAAGGATTGTATCAGACGTAATCGACATCGTTCGCATCGTTTCCGGGAGTCTACGCAGCGGTGACACGTTGGAGTCGCGGTGAGGCGATCGGTTGGCAACCGGAACGCAGCCCGTTCGTCCGAAAGGTTGGCGACCGTTCGCATGACCGCGACGGATGTTGCAAGATCGAGCGACGGAGTGTGCCGAGCGACCGATCGCAGTTTCGTCCGCCATCATGTTCAGCGTTGATTGGTTTGACGTTCAAAGTGTTGAACGCTTCATTGTGCGATCGGCGCACCGACGAGAAAACGATCGCGAGCGCAAATAATGGCGTGGTGTGCAACCGAGATCGGCATCGCTACGTCCTGCATAAGTCGCCGCGATAACGGCAGCGATCACCCGGCCGCCGCGAATAATCAAACACTTGTGAAAACACTACTCGGCGGCTCGGTGTGCATCGCATTGTTCCCCGGTCTCATCGACCGCTTCGCGATTCGATCGGTGCAAATGAAACGAGCATAGTAGCCATATCGCAAAGGATGAGATCGCAATCGGCAGTAGAGCAGTTGAGAGAAACAAAGGAAAGCGAATATTCCCCGCAAGTTCATTTGACGCTGTGGAGTAGTCCGCGGGAGATGTTGAGTAAAACGCGCGGACCATCTTATAGGCCGTGCCGAGGGGCGGTAGCGAAATGCAGCCGATAGCAGTCCAGCCAGACCATCGCTTGATCCAAATCAGGTTGCGTTTGCGTGTGATTGACACCTAGTGAACTGAATGCGGGGTAGAGTAGGCGGATTTCTGGTTTCGAGCGTCCGTCGGAGATTGCTTTCACCATCGGTGAGTTGGTCCCGAGTATTGAAAGAGCGATAGGCTCAGTTCCGGGGAACGGCAGCGATCACCCGGCCGCCGCGAGCAATACACCACTTGTGAAAACACCACTCGGCGGCTCGGTGTGCATCGCATTGTTCTGCCTTATGTCGGCTGCCAAATGAAATACGTCTTACGGCACGACAGGCATCTGAAAATACAGATCTCACGCAATGATTCAGGTTTCAATTCGAAGTCCCAATGAGGCTCAACGGGGCGCCGATCCCAAAATTGATGCTGCGAAACAACACGCACCGACTCGTTGTAATCGGTAGGAACACCAATGAATTCACACCAGTCTCCGCAGCAAAGCGGCCAATCCTCGCCCTGCATCATAAGTGGGATGTGTGGGATCCGATGGTATTGCTTGACCGCGTCCTGTTTGTCGCTGGCAAACCTGTTTATGAGTTTCTGTATGTCGGCAATTTCGTATTCGCTCTTGCGTACCAAGCCAGCGTTGATGCAGCCAGCACATGCTGCGTAGATTTCGGGTTCTTCCTCGGCCAATTTCGAATTGGCCGCTGCTGATGGATCGACAATTTCACCGCGGTAGTTGTACGACACAGCGGCGGCACGTTCGCAGCACTGGCATTCGCCAAGCTCGGACGGTTCCAAGGCAATGTCAGCGATGTATCGGAACGTGATACCCATCAAAGTTTCGTAGCAGAACGGCGGACATCACCGGGCGGTGGAAACCCGTGTGATTGGAATGCAAAGCAGGTCTCCACCACCGCTCCGTGTGCATGTCATTGTTATCCGCCAATCACACCCGGTCGCGGAGGGCCGAGCTTTGGAGGCAACGCGGTGCCGCCGAGTAGCGAGTCAGTAAGGTACGAAAGCACGGACCGCAAATCAGCCTGATCGCAGAAGTACGCATCAATGAGCCCCGGAGTCGTCCAAGGCGAGGTATTGAATCCATCCTCGATATCGTTGTACCAAACCACCGTTTGGCCGAAAATGGCGACGACCCAAAACCCACCGCCGAGGTCACCCCATGGGTGAAGTTGCCATTTGACTGGTTGAATGCGAATCGCGTCCCAAAGACGTTTGGCCGATGCGTTGTGTTGAGGGGTTTCGTCGTCAACCAGTTTAAGCAAATCTGTTTCGCTGATTGGGATCCAATCAACGGTCTCATCTGCGGTCATGATTCAGTCGGATAACGCTCAGCATCACCGGGCGGTGGAAGCCAACGTGATTGGAATGTGAAGTAGGTCTCCACCACCGCTCCGTGTGCATGCAATTGTTCTACGCCTACTCAGACGCTGCGACGTGTACTGTCGGTACGAGCATTCATTCAGTTGTGGGAGCTTATTCCTCGGCCATTCCGGTCAATGGCACTCCGTGTTGGGCCATGTACCGAGCGAGCCATTGTCTGGATGTATCTGTCATCGGCATGTCGTAGCTGTAAGGTGTCCACCGAACATGGGTCTCATGCTGGAGTCCGGCGTAAGCGATGCGTTCGGTGCCGTGAAACCAATCGATTCCTGGGAATCCCTGACAGCCGCATCGCTCGCCCCCGAAAGAGCGTTTGAAGCGAATGTTCGAGTTAAATTCAGAAATGGCATCCGGGTCGGTCATCCGAAGAAAAACGGTTCTATGGCGCGAAGCTGTGTTCTCGTAACCTTTGGCGTGTATGACGATTTCGTTCGAATGCTGAACTGCATTTTGGAACGTGGCGTTTGGGTCGTTGGAGATTGCGAACCAAGTCACGCTGGCGAACGCAATTGTTGCGACAACGAGCATCGTAAATTGCTTGGTTTTTCGAACCATTTCAGAAACGCGGAGATTGCTTTCGATTCGATCGTAGAACGTCGGCCGTCACCGGGCCGCCGGAGAAACGCTCTCCATTGGCAAACCGCTTGATCGGCGGCTCCGTGTGCACGGCATTGTTACGCCTTTTCTGGCAGCGGAATCGGGTTAGCGAACCAAGTGATCAGGACATCGTCGACAAATCGGCAAAACTCGTCGGCGCAGCGTGCGATGTCCTCATCACGCGTGGTCCAGCCAAAATTGTAGCGAATTCCGTTTGGTGAACTGGGGCGCGTGTATGCGTCGCTCCATGGTCCACCGATGACCGTCCCTGTCGAGCCGTTCATCACGATGTGCGCCATCACGCGAACATCCCGTCCGCTTGAGTGTTTTTGAAAGCCAATGTGCTCAGTTCGGTCATTGGACTCCCGCACGAAATCTCCGGACCCAGCCTTTGCAAAACCAATCGTCGTCAAATACTGTGCGACACGCCGAAGCACCTTGTCACGCGATTGTCGCATTGCTTTGTCGCGTGCTTTCAGTTTGGCGATGCGATCAGTCATGCATTCAATGGCGTAACGGCGGCGATCACCCGGCCGCCGCGAGTAAGCGACCACTTGTGAAAACACTACTCGGCGGCTCGGCGTGCATCGCTTTGTTCTGCCTCGAATCCGTAGGTGCGAGCAAACCACTCCGCAAATTGCTCGGACCGCTTCGTCGAACGATCGGGATGGAAGCGGTCGACATGATGACCGATTTCGTGGACAAGCACATCCCAAAGATAGAACCGGCGTATTGAATTATCCGAGAATCTGTAGATCCACTTTCCGCCCACGTGCGTCATTTCGACGCCAGCCCTTTCGTAGGCGTGCATTTCAGATGGCTTGTGAAGATTCGGAGACTCCCAAAGACGACGACGCTCCGGGAACGCAAAGAGTGAGATTGAACCGGATCCATAACAGCCGTACCACCAATTCTTGTTCCATGCCGATTTTTCCTGACGGTTCGAGCCGCCGAGCAAGGCGATGCGTTGTAGGCCGACGAGCATTTCTTGCGGAACGATGGCAAGAATGCGTTTCACGTCTTCTTCATCGAACGGACGAACGAATCTATGGTGCAACGGCAAAACCAGCAAAGCGATTTGGGAACCATCTTCAAGTCCGTACATCGCAGCTGGACGAACCCGCCCAAGTGAATTCAGTTCGGATTGCTGTGGATCGTATTGCGACCAATTCGTGTGCTTTGACGACGAGTACATATTGGATCGACCGGCACTCGGTTTGGCATGTCGATTCATTGCTATGTATCTATGGCAGAACGGCGGACATCACCGGGCGGTGGAAACCCGTGTGATTGGAAAGCGAATTAGGTCTCCACCACCGCTCCGTGTGCATGTCATGGTTATCCAAGATTCTGAGGAATGGCGAAGAATGTCGAGCAGACAAACACAATCTCGAAAGACGCGGTGAGGGAGTCCGCACAGCGAAGTCGCGGATGGGGTCCTGGACGAAACACAAAACAGACCAGAGTGTAGCCGAGCACTGCGGCACTCATCAGGCGTGCGATCGACGCCAATGGTACAGGAGCGAAGAGCGGTGCGTGCCAGAGCACGGATGATTCGGGAGTCCGCATCGCTGGCAGCATGATGAGAACTAGCAAGTAGTGCAGGTAAATGT
Organism: Rhodopirellula halodulae; assembly: GCF_020966775.1. Lineage (NCBI taxonomy): Bacteria > Pseudomonadati > Planctomycetota > Planctomycetia > Pirellulales > Pirellulaceae > Rhodopirellula > Rhodopirellula halodulae. Next base: position 5,455 of record NZ_JAJKFV010000019.1, read on the forward strand.
ATCCGACAATCACGAAATGGCAGGGTGACGTCAGGTAGTGAGACTGAATCGCGATTCCATTGTATGGATGGCGTTTGTTTTGCGCCCGGAGATGGTCCAGCGTGTAGAGTGCGAGTGTGCAAACAGTGATGAGTAGCACTAACATGAGATCATTTGCACATCGTCGACGTTTTCGATGTCTTGATGCATAGAGATAGCGACGCTCATTTCACTGTCAACCAGCAGGGTGTATCGGATAACGACGGACATCACCGGGCGGTGGAAACCCGTGTGATTGGAAAGCGAAGCAGGTCTCCACCACCGCTCCGTGTGCATGTCATGGTTATGCGTTTCCGCGGCAGCCGTGCGCGATCGCGAGCATCGAGTGGAGCAGGTGTTCGATTGTCAGCCAAGCGATTCATTTCGATGAGAGTCGGTGAGGTCACGAGCGGCTGAGTGTCAGTCGGTTCAGCATCGATGAGTCATGGACGCGGTGTCGAGCGTCGTTTCGGCACGACTGGAGCGCAATCACGAGATTGAATTTCACGCGGCATATCCGAGCACGAGATCGCGCCGGTATCCAGCATCGGTTGGGTCGGCAGTGATCGCTGAACGAGAGCATGGATCTGCGTATCGGTCTCACGCATAACGTTTAGCGTCACCGGGCGGTGGCGAGAGATGAAATTGGAAAGGTTACCAGGTCTCCACCACCGCTCCGTGTGCACGCAATGGTTATCCGTCATTTGCGGTGCGTGATGCGGTTGAAACACCGTCTTTTTGTCCCAGCAGTCGAGCAAAGCCGTGCGGAAGACCACAACCAAATAGTAGAAGCGGAGAGAGTAGGGTAGATGCGAACAGTGCCCCAATTAAGTTTTCCTGCTTGAACCGAAGCGAAGGGAAATGGAAAGTAAATAGAACGCAAACAACGAACGCGACAAATCGAGTCAGGTGAGGACGGCGATGCAGCGGAGCGGTCGATAACTGTGCGAGCAGCAATGCGAGAGCTGCCAATATCGTCCAGTCATTTGCGATGCCAGTAAGAAACACAAGCATGTTGCCGGAGATAGCTAGCTCCGCGCGATGACTCGTGAAAACGTCAATTGCGATAAGGCACAATCCAACGGCTAGCAATGTGATTAACGTGTTCCAAGCGAACACCCAACGATTACCACTTGAGCACTGCGAAATGGGACGTGGAGGTTCATATGGGTTCTTCATGCAATCTCGCAGTAAAATTGCGAACGTCAAATCGTCAGTCGGATAACGTTTGCGATATGCGGGCGGTGGCGAGCGATTTGATTGGAACGCCAAGTTGGTCTCCACCACCGCTCCGTCATCATCGCATGGTTATCGGGAATACTATCGTGGATCCAATCGAGCAGTTCAAAACCGTCTAGTGATGATCGCGAGCGCACCGACAGGTTAGGAAGCGATGGGTACGATGTCGATGGAGAACGTCAAAGGATTGTATCAGACGCAATCGACATCGTTCGCATCGTTTCCGGGAGTCTACGCAGCGGTGATACGTTGGAGTCGCGGTGAGGCGATCGGTTGGCAACCGGAACGCAGTCGTTCGTTAGAAAGATTGACGACCGTTTGCCTGACCGCGACGGATGTTGCAAGATCGAACGACAAAGTGTGCCAAGCGACCGACCGCAGTTGTGTCCGCCATTGTTTTCAACGTCGATTGGTTTGATGTTCACTGTGTTGGATGTTTCCGTCGTGCCGTAGATGCGTCGTCGAGAAGACAAACACGAGCACCGACGGTAGCCTTGTGTGTAGCTGAGATCTGCGTAGCTACGTCCGGCATGAGTTGCCGCGATAACGTTTGCGATATGCGGGCGGTGGCGAGGGATGTGATTGGAATGCCAAGTTGGTTTCCACCACCGCTCCGTCATCATCGCGTGGTTATCGGGAATACTATGGTGGATCCAATCGAGCAATTCGAAACCGTCGAGTGGCGATCACGAGCGCAGTGACAGGTGAGGAAGCGATGGGTACGATGTCGATGGAGAACGTCACAGGATTGTATCAGACGCAATCGAAATCGTTCGCATCGTTTCCGGGAGTCTACGCAGCGGTGAAACGTTGGAGTCGCGGTGAGGCGATCGGTTGCAACCGGAACACAGTCGTTCGTCAGAAAGGTTGACGACCGTTCGTCTGACCGCGACGAATGTCGCGAAACCGAGCGACGGAGTGTGCCGAGAAACCGACCGCAGTTGTGTCCGCCATTGTTTTCAACGTCGATTGGTTTGATGTTCGCTGTGTTGGATGTTTTTATCGTGCCGTAGATGCGTCGTCGAGAAGACGAACACGAGCACCGACGATAGCGTTGTGTGTAGCTGAGATCTGCGTAGCTAAGTCCGGCATGAGTTGCCGCGATAACGTCACGCGTCACCGGGCGGCGGAAACTAAGCGACCACTTGTGTAAACTCTCCACCGCCGCTCCGTGTGCACGCGATTGTTATCCGCTCGGATCGTCGAAAATATGTCTCCAGCCATGGTCCCGCCACATCGCGAAGTAGTGCCCGACAAGCAACCCGAACAACGCGGAGAGGATAGTTGTGCCGGCTACAAATAGGAAGATTAGCGGGGCGTCGAGGAACTGGGTCGCTGAAGACAATCGGGCCGCACCGTCAGCGAAGCTAAGCGGGTAGGCGACACCACGAATGACGGCCATGAGCCAGAAAGAAGCAACCGCCACGAACGCACCGACGACACGCGGCGAGGACTCAGATGATCGAGCGGCTCGAAACGTCGAGCATACCGTGCAAATCGCAACCGACGACAGTGTGGCTATCACTCCGGGAAGGGGCTGGACGCCACATACGCCAGCAAAGGCAACGGCGAGTAGAAGCAGGTCGAATGTCCGAAAGGTCATCTGGTGATTTCAGTCGGATAACGTCGGCCGTCACCGGGCGGCGAGAGTAAAACTAACCATCTGAAAACGCGCTGCCGCCGCTCCGGTGCACGGCATTGTTCCCCGCGTCCTGGATTTGGGTGTCTTCACGCGATCCAGTATCGAGAGGATCTCTAGTATGGGCACGTGTTCGGGCGATTTGCAAATAGGCACCAGCGATCGCGGTCAGCCAACCGAGAGATTGAACGCCCATCGAAATCGCAGCCTTTGTCTGGTTGATCGTGAATCGGATCGAGCCGTCGGGATAAACAGTCCGATCCTCGAACACGCCGAGCAACAGTTGATCAGCGAAGAACGAAAGGAACAGGAGTAGTCCCGCGATCGAGTAGGCGAATGAGTGGGGCAAGCGTAGCCGATATGCGCCGTGACACGCGGCAACAGCCATCGCAAATAGGGCAAGTGATGGCAACCAGGGTCGAGTGAGATATAGATAGTGGTAGATCTGGTTCATCGATGATGCGGCGTCTAGTAATACGCCTCATGCGCGAAGGTTGATGCAAGAAGTGTCGCAATGGTTCAGTCGGGGAACGTTTGCGATATGCGGGCGGTGGCGAGCGATGTGATTGGAACGCCAAGTTGGTCTCCACCACCGCTCCGTCATCATCGCGTGGTTATCGATCTTAGACCTCCGACGCGGTGTCGTTAACGCATTTTCCCGATTGAATTTCAGAACTAAGCGAGAGGATCGCGGGGCGAACTATGACACGATAGAGGATCGCTACAACTACGACGTAGCCAATGCAGATAGCTAGCGTTCGAACCGTCAGTTCAACGACACCCGGATCTGGTTGGTAGCTATTTCGCCAACCAATAAGCACGCTCGCCATCATTGAATATGGCAGCGAAAGACCGAGGAACCATAACAAAGCGAGTGGCTTGTCAACACGCTCGCTAATCGCTCGTTGAGCTTCGTGACGATGTTTAAGATGCTCGTGAATGTGCTTTAGCATTGCTTGAAAATCATTCGACAAGTGCCCGATAACGTTTGCGATATGCGGGCGGTGGCGAGCGATGCGATTGGAACGCCGAGTTGGTCTCCACCACCGCTCCGTCATCATCGCATGGTTATCGGGTATTCAGTCGTTGATTCAAGCGAGCGACTTGGAATCGTTGAGTGGCGATCACGAGCGCAGCTAGAGGTGAGGAAGCGATGGGTACGATGTTGATGGAGAACGTCACAGGATTGAATCAGGTGTAGTCGACATCGTTCGCATCGCTTCCGGGAGTCTACGCAGCGGTGATACGTTGGAGTCGCGGTGAAGCAATCGGTTGGCAACCGGAACGCAGTCGTTCGTTAGAAAGGTTGACGACCGTTCGCATGACCGCGACGAGTATTGAGGGATCGAGTGACGGAGTTTGTCGACCAACCGACCGCAGTTGTGGCTGCCATCGTGTTCATCGTCGATTGGTTTGACGTTCATGGTGGCTAACGTTTTCTTCGCGTCAGCGGATCACCATCGAGCGTCGTTCGCGAGCATCAATGATGGCGTGGTGAGCAACCGAGGTCGTCATCGCCAAGTCCTGCATTCGTTGCCGCGATAACGACCCGCGTCACCGGGCGGCGGAAACCAGGCAACCACTTGTGAAAACTCTCCACCGCCGCTCCGTGTGCACGCGATGGTTACCCGCAATTCCGGAAGGCAAGGAACTACATGACGTTTCGCGACAGATACATCGTACCGTCTTTGAAGTAGGCACGGGTTTGCCCGCCGTTCGAAGCAGATTGTGTAGCGAACGCCGCGTCAGGGTCAGTAAAACCTAATCGATCCTCGTCGAAGCGTTGAAGCTGTGAGTCGTATTCGGACATTGGAACAGGAAATTGAGCGACCCAAGCATCGAATTCCGCTCGCGTCATCGAATACGAGGCGAACAGGTGCCCAAAGCTTGGTTCATAGGTCAAACATCCGGACGCCGGGACGTAGTCATTGTGAGACTGGTGTAGTTCGACAAATCGGTCGTGGTGGAAGAATTTCGTGCCCGTGTACGTCAACGCAATCCAAAGAGCAAATCCGAGTAGCAGTAGTTTACCGAGGTGTATACGGCGGATGAGACGTACAACCACTGTCATCGCGATCGACACAATTAGAGCCTATCCGGAAACTGGTATTTGCTGAAAGCCTGATAAACGCGATACTTTGAGCTCCTCGAAGCAACGGAGTGTGCGATGACCGATGGCAACCGAAAAC
>NZ_JAJKFV010000020.1:0-1018 GCF_020966775.1 Rhodopirellula halodulae
TCGCATCAATCGGACGGATGCTCCGAAGACTTGCACCCGCTGGCGACCAACCTCCGTTCAAATATCGACTTACAACCTGAATCGGTTTCCGGATAGGCTCTTAGAGCGATCTTCAAGATGTCGAAAAAGACCGCGAGTGAGGCTTCACCTAGGCCCATGTCAGTACAAACACTCCAGTCGGGTAACGTAGGTGATCAGCGGGGACGGGCGAAAGACGTGCAAGCAGACGAGAAAACGAACCACCCGTCCTCCGTTGCATCACTTGGTTACCCGAAAATTGCCAGTCAGGTCAGAAGAAACATTGTCATGAAGAGAGGAAAACTGCAATGATCACGCAGAATGCGGCCAAAAGCAAAATAGAGCCAAAGATGTGTTTTCCCGAGAGCATGAGGTAGGCGGAAGCAAGTAACAGCGATGCCAAAACAAGGTAGAAGGCTGTTCCAGCCAGTCGCATGCGAGTAACAAGTGTCGCAAGAGGGCCATAAAGTGGGTCTGTGATCAAGAGGGTGAGCGAATACAAGCCGGACAGCAGCGCAAGGGAGCCAATCAGGAGTGACAGGCCACCGAGTGCACGCCATAAGAACCTGCAGGACAAGCTCCCACCTTGAGGTGCATAAGAAGGCGAAGCGTAGGGGGTCTCGGCGATTGGTCTTGGCATCGGTCGGGTAACGTCACCAATCACCCGGCGGCGACGAGAGATTGTCCATTTGAAAACGCCCGACTTCGCCGCTCGGGTGCATTGGATTGTTCTGCCTTCGTCGGTAACGGAACCAATCAGAAGACGCCTTGTCCACCAGAATCTTCCCAGCCCTCGAAATCAATCAACCATCCAGCTTCGGCTGCCTGCAGCATCACGCTCCATTCTGCTCCGGTCGCTAAAGGATCTGTTGGTACCGAAATGCTAAACCAGTCGGAGGCTGGGTTCAGTGGAGTGTCCCCATAGCCATACGCAGATTTCATTTGAGCAATCCGGTTTAGGATTCGAGGCCAGATTTCTGACCAGCAGGTACGAATCGCG
>NZ_JAJKFV010000020.1:1206-8862 GCF_020966775.1 Rhodopirellula halodulae
TCCCGCATCACCGGGCACGGAGTGTTGACTTTCCATTGCCAAAACGCACGCAAACCGTGCTCCGGTGCATGTGATGGTTATCCGCTGCATGGGAGGTCGGCGGGGCAGCGCAGCCGAGTTGGATCTTGATAGAACGCATCGTATGTATCTGCGACGACAATTAGTTCACCGCATGATAGCGAATCATCGACCCATGCATCAATGTCGTCATACGGACCGACCGGGGGCGTGTCATTTAGTAAGTGGTGCCGATGTAAGGCCAATCGCCAAATGTCAAAGCAGTCGATCTGTCCAGCAGGACCGTAGTCAAAGTCGATTCTGAATTCCGGGTGAATTACGTCGATGCCATAGCCGTGCGGTTGCAGTTGAAAGCCAGCATAGTGTGTTGCACGAGTAAGGTCGCGTATGGCGAGATGTCCGTTGAGCGCCCAGTCCAGACCGGACGTAGGAAGAGGTATCCCGAGTTGACAATGCAGAAAGTCGATTGCAGTGTCCTGCGTCGTGCGAAAAGCGTCAATCAAGCGGCGTAGATCAGCGTTCACGTATCAGCCCAAACAGGCCGTGGAGTATTTCAGTCGGATAACGGTACGCGTCACCCGGCACGCGCGAGGGATTCTCCATTTCAAAACCGCTCGGCTCGCGTGCTCGGGTGCACGTGATTGTTCCCCGCAATCTGGAACGCTCCATTATGAATCGGCGCCCGCTGCCAAGCGACGTTCCATTTCGGGATCCCATTTCTCCGGGAGGTCGATCAGTTGCAATTCGTAGATCAACAATGAGTTGGCCGGAAGATCAGGATAGGTCTTTCGTTCAGCATAAATCAAGTTGGGTGGTGCGACGACAGTTCGACGACCGCCATTCCGCATGCCCAGCAATCCGTATTCGATTCCGGCATAGCAGTCACGCCCACCAACGCGGATTGGATACGGGGAGTCCGAGTCGGAGGCAAACAGCACATCGCCTTTGCGTCGGGTGCAAACGCAATGGCAGATTGCAAGGTCACCGGGCACGCATGGGCGGCCGGAACCGATTTCGTTGTCGGTGATTTTGAGGCAACGCGGCGGCTTCATTCTTCAGTCGGGGAACGTTTGCGATATGCGGGCGGTGGCGAGCGATGTGATTGGAACGCCAAGTAAGCCTCCACCACCGCTCCGTCATCATCGCGTGGTTATCGGGAATACGGTTGTCGATCCAATCGAGCGATTCGAAACCGTCGAGTGGCGATCAGGAGCGCACCGACAGGCGAGGAAGCGATGGGTACGATGTCGATGGAGAACGTCAAAGGATTTTATCAGACGGAGTCGACATCGTTCGCATCGTTTCCGGGAGTCCTACGCAGCGGTGAAACGTTGGAGTCGCGGTGAGGCGATCGGTTGGCAACCGGAACGCAGTCGTTCGTTAGATAGGTTGACGACCGTTCGCATGACCGCGATGAATGTTGCAAAATCGGATGACGGAAAGTGTCGAGCAACCGACCGCAGTTTTGTCCGCCATCGTTTGCAATGTCGATTGGTTTGATGTTCAACATCTTGAATTTTCAATCGTGTCATCGACGAACTGTTGAGCAGACGGTCACGAGCATCAATGATGGCGTGGTGTGCAACCGAGATCGTGATCGCCACGTCCTGCATTCGTCGCCGCGATAACGGTGCGGATCAGCGGGGACCGGGAGTTGAGCATCCATTCGTGAAAACTGACCACCGGTCCTCCGTTGCATCCGATGGTTACCCGTCATCTTGTTTCGCGCAACACATTCGCGCGATAGAAGGAATCTCGTGAATCAACCGCGACCGACCAAGGGTTTCTCTTTTGAACTAAAGATCGGCGCTACTCCTGCGACAATCAACGGCACAACGAACGGGGCCCAATAGTAAATTATGTCAGGGACCCGCATGTTCACAGCGCCAACACCGATCAGAAAGTAAGCCAACCACCCAGCCTGATAGGTTAACCAGAAATGGTACCACTTGAGTTGCGAAGCAATGATCCAAGCGCCGACCGAGGAGCAAATTATCGATGCGAGCACCGAAGACACAGCCCAGTAACATGCTGTGCGAAGGACCCCACTTTGTCCTTGCAATGGATCAATGTCAAAGAGAGCGACGTTGATTGCTAGACCCACCGGAAGGGATGCAAACAAAGATGCGGCCAACGCCATCCACGCGCGAGTAGCGCTGTAGGCACGCGCACGATTTCCAGCAACGCGATTCGCATCTGGCGGTGAGTATGGATTCATTTCGATTCAGTCGGGTAACGGTCAGCATCACCGGGCGGTGGAAGCCAACGTGATTGGAAAGTGAAGTAGGTCTCCACCACCGCTCCGTGTGCATGCAATGGTTATCCGTTTTCCGTTCTAGGGACAAGCAGCCGTTGGACATTCGTTGGAAACAAAGGATAGGCGATCCAGCAGAGCATTAGGAGGAATGCGGGGACGAGGGTGATCCAAGATACACGCACAACGAAATTCGGCGTCGAAAACCCCCAGTTTGTGAATAGCAGAGTCGCACCGAAAGATAGACCGGCCAATAGAGAAATCCAACTGAGCCGAACCGAAGCAGCGAGCGAAAGCGGGATCACCGACGCAAAGTTCAGGGCAGCACATCCAAGTACCAGTAAGAGCAGATGGGGCCGTAGTCCGGCGGCGACAGCCAATGCAGCCAGCGCCGCAATGCTTACCAATCGCAAGGGGTGTGGATTGACATGCTGCTGCTCATCAGCTGCGGCGAGTGTTGGAGTGTATGGGTTGGTCATACAGGCATTGTGGTCAAGTTGGCCCGGACACTTCATTCGGATAACGGTACCGATCACCCGGTCGCCGCGAGCAATCTTCCATTTTCAAAACACCCGACTTGGCGACTCGGGTGCATCGGATGGTTCGCCGTCTGTTGCCTTGAGACCAGCCTTCAACATCGCATCAATCCTCAGTTCCATGCGATTGGGTGTCAGACAATTCAGTTCGCGAAGAAATCCAGTTTCTGGAGACAGGATGGAAATACCCGAAGCTGTAGCGTAGCAGGAAGTTCAGTGGGATCGCCAGGAAGCCGAGGAATAGCACGGCTACCGTTGGTTGCAGGTCGTAAACGAGTCGACAAATGAAGGGAGCCGAAACGATTAGCAGTAGACAGGTTGTGATCGTACGGGACACGACGCGTGGAAGCGTGACAAGCAGCCGTTGGCCGCAATGGTTGCAGCGATATTGGCGAATCGTGTTCATCGCGGTCCATAGGCTTTGCTGGCGCAGGCAGTACGGGCATTCATCGCGACCCCAGTCACGCCGAGTAGGTGTAAGTGTCGCTGCGGAGGGTTCGTATGGATTCGCCATTGTGTAGTCGTTGTCTCGATCGGCGAACGTTTGCGATATGCGGGCGGTGGCGAGCGATTTGATTGGAACGCCAAGTTTGTCTCCACCACCGCTCCGTCATCATCGCGTGGTTATCGGGAATACAATCGTGGATCCAATCGAGCAATTCGGAACCGTCGAGTGACGATCACAAGCGCACCGACAGGTGAGGAAGCGATGGGTACGATGTCGATGGAGAGCGTCAAAGGATTTTATCAGACGTAATCGACATCGTTCGCGTCGTTTCCGGGAGTCGACGCAGCGGTGAAACTTTGGAGTCGCGGTGAGGCGATCGGTTGGCAGTCAAAACGCAGTCCGTTCGTCAGAAAGGTTGACGACCGTTCGCGTGACCGCGACGGATTCTACGAAATCGAGCGACGATGTGCGTCGAGCGACTGATCGCAGTTGTGTCGGCCATCGTGTATCAGTGTGAACTGGTTTGACTTTCAAAGTGTTGAACGTTTTCATTGTGTCATAGTTGCGCCGTCGAGCAGACGATCGCGAGCATCAACAATCGGGTGGCGTGTGGCCGAGATCGTCATCGCCACGTCCAGCATGTGTCGCCGCGATAACGCTTGCGATATGCGGGCGGTGGCGAGTGATGTGATTGGAATGCCGAGTTGGTCTCCACCACCGCTCCGTCATCATCGCGTGGTTATCGGGAATGCTGTCGTCGATCAAATCGAGGGATTTGCAAATGTCGAATGACCATCGCAAGCGCACCGACGGGTGAGGAAGCGATGGGTATGATGTCGATGGAGAACGCCAAAAAATTGCATCAGGCGTAATCGACATCGTTCGCATCGTTTCCGGGTGTCTACGCAGCGGTGAAACGTTGGAGTCGCGGTGAGGCGATCGGTTGGCAACCGGAACGCAGTCGTTCGTTAGAAATGTTGACGACCGTTCGCATGACCGCGACGGATGTTGCAAGATCGTGTGATGAGATGTCACGATCGACCGACCGCAGCTTTGTCGTCCATTGTGTCCAGCGTCGATTGGTTTGATGTTCGCTGTGCTGATTGTTTTCATCGTGCCGCAGATGCGTCGTCGAAAAGACGAACACGAGCACCGACGATAGCGTTGTGTGTAGCTGAGATCTGCGTAGCTACGTCCGGCATGAGTTGCCGCGATAACGGTCAGCATCACCGGGCGGTGGAAGCCAACGTGATTGGAAAGTGAGGTAGGTCTCCACCACCGCTCCGTGTGCATGCAATGGTTCGCCGCTATCTGCAGGGTGGTGTCGCCGACCATCACAAGCGACGTGGGTAAACTATATCAATCGCGACACGCGCCAGCAATTCGACGCTATGGTTCATAAACAGTTAACGATCCGGTAGCGATCAATGCAATGCCGTAGTCAACGATCGTAATCGATACGAGCAATGGGCCACCAAACAACGGGACGGCAGCAGAGAACGCGAGCAAGGCAACACCGATTAGACGGACAGTCCGTTTCATTAGATAGCACGCGAGTAGGTGACTGCGTCGCAGGTTTGATTCGCTGTAATAGTTCGCGATGTCTGAATCAGAGAACCCTCGCTGGACAAGGTAGGCGTCAATTGTGTCTGGGTGTCTGCGGTCGGAGATCATCCGACGGATCGAGGAACGTTGACTGGCGGAAAGTTCTGGCATGTCGTTTCAAATTTACGCATCCGGACGTACAGTGCTCGGTGTTGCGGACATCTTCAGTCGGCGAACGGCGGACATCACCGGGCGGTGTAAACCCGTGTGATTGGAAAGCGAAGCAGGTCTCCACCACCGCTCCGTGTGCATGTCATGGTTACCCACCATTCTCTGGATTCGACCCCTGGGGGCAGTCCCATTTAACCCACGGCTGTCGTAACGCGTCGGATCGAAACCGCTTCAAGTCTGTTTCAGTCGGGAAGTGATCCAGCGATTCCCATACCGCAAGTCGGGGATGCTCTGGTTGCAATACGGGGCGAAAGCAGACGTCAAGTATCCATTGTCCCCGAAAATCAGTGTGTTGCGAATTGCGGACAATGCTGCAAAGAAGAAAGTCGTTGTCCAATTCGCCGACCACAAGCAAGCGATCTTCGCCGGCAATTGCGGTTGGCGGATTGAGCGATCCAGGGAGGATATGAAAGACGCGGTCATCCATCTGCAGCTGATGAGCAATCCCTTTTACCAGAATTCGATGTTGAGCGTATTGCATTGTCACGAACGCAAACCAGGCAAGCAGAATAGTAGCTGTTGTAAACGTCAGCAGATGTGTTAAACGCAATGGTCTCGGCTGGGTAACGGCGGGCGTCACCGAGGACGGACGGTTGACTTTCCATCGGTAAGACCGCGCAAGCCGTCCTTCGGTGCACGCCATGGTTCTGTCGTCACTGCGTGAACGTCCACACCATGCCAGCATCAATCATCTACGATCTCGATGTCGTCGCGTCCGACATGGTAACCATCGTGGGATTCATCAAAGTAGCGTTTATCAACGGACGTCGCAAACCGGAAGCGATCACCTTCGCGTAGTCCAAACGGATTCTCTGACGAGTTTGTCCAAAGCAAGAACGTCGTCTTCTCGCGACTGCGCACCGGAAGACCCCAAGTCTCAAAAACGGCGAGTTCGCCGGTGTCCACTTCGTGCGCCTCTTCAACACCTAGCGGTATTGCCTCTCCAATCACGCCCCACGTGCCGTTAGGAAGATCCGAGCTACAGCCGAAAGCGACGAAGAGAAAAAAGACTGGAATGAAACGCAACATCATTTCGACAGAACGATTGCGATAACCGGGCCGCCGCATTCGACTTGCCAGTGGCAAAGCGCGCGATCGGCGGCTCCGTGTTCATCGCCTGGTTCTGCGTTACTTTAGCTGCGGCCAATCCGGGTCAATGACATCTAGGTCAGAACGATCGATGTCGAGCCAACGTGTCAGCCATTCTATCGATGGGAAAAACGGGCGACGCGGGAAATCAATATCACGATCATCAGAATATACAAAGAACCCGGGATCGTCCGTGTATGTCACGAGTGAAATCGTCTCGGGATAGCGTCTGCGAATCGACACGCCGTTGGTCGTTGAGGTATAGGTTCGTTGAACACCTCGTACCTTCCCACGCATGCATGGGACACGACCCTCGTGCTCATCAAGTAACGCGAAGAATTGATCGAACGCGAGCGATTCATCTGACGTTCGGGAAAGAATCATCGAGTGCCAGCCAGATGTGGATTCTTTGAAGTGCAAGCGATATGCAATCCAGTCGTGGATGTCATCTGGCAAGGCGAGTTCATTGTTGATGATATCGTGTTCGGTTCGCGCAAACTGGTAGCCACCAAGAAAGTGGAAAAGGCCAGTCAATGTCTTGGCACCGATGTAGAGAGCCGGACGTTTTCGTACGTCGTCGAGCATAATTCCTTCATCGCAGAACGGTCAGCATCACCGGGCGGTGGAAGCCAACGTGATTGGAAAGTGAAGTAGGTCTCCGCCACCGCTCCGTGTGCATGCAATGGTTATGCATTTCCGCGGCAGCCGAGCGCAATCACAAGCACGGAGTGGAGTAGATATTCGATAGTCAGCCGGGCGATTCGTATCGATGAGAGTCGGTAAGGTCACGAGCACTTGAGGGTCAGGCAGTTCAGCGTCGACGAAAAGTGGACGCGGTGTCGAGTGTCGATTCAGCACGGTTCGCGCGCAATCGCGAGCATGAATTCTACGCGGCACTTCCGAGCACGAGATCGTTCCGGTACCTTGCGTCGGTTGGGTCGGCAGTGAGCACTGAACACGAGCATGGAGTTGTGCTTCTGTCTCACGCATAACGGTCAGCATCACCGGGCGGTGGAAGCCAACGTGATTGGAAAGTGAAGTGGGTCTCCACCACCGCTCCGTGTGCATGCAATGGTTATGCATTTCCGCGGCAGACGAGCGCGATCACGAGAATGGAGTGGAGTAGGTGTTCGTCTGTCAGCCGAGAGATTCATCTCGATGAGAGTCGGCCAGGTCATGAGGACTCGAGTGTCAGTCGATTCAGCGTCGACGAGTAATGGACGCGGTGTCGAGTGTCGATTCAGCACGGTTCGCGCGCAATCGCGAGCATGAATTCTACGCGGCACTTCCGAGCACGAGATCGTTCCGGTACCTTGCGTCAGTTGGGTCGGCAGTGAGCACTGAACACGAGCATGGAGTTGTGCTTCTGTCTCACGCATAACGTTCGGCGTCACCGGGCGGTGGCGAGAGATGTAATTGGAAAGTGTACCCAGTCTCCACCACCGCTCCGTGTGCACGCAATGGTTATCCAATGACCTGCGGGTTTAGGAAGCGGTAGAGAATATAATCGTCCTTTTTGCCATGCCGCTCGAACC
>NZ_JAJKFV010000021.1 GCF_020966775.1 Rhodopirellula halodulae
TCCAACTCACGTTTCTCTTCTCCTCGGCTGCGGATGTGCGAAGTATAGCCATACACGGATTCGATGAGCTCGCGGACCGCAGTCGAATCATACGCTTTATCCAAGCACAGATTCTCCCACTGACTGACTTCAGTGGCTGCTCGGTCGACGCAGTCAGCGATGGTCTCCTGGAGCAGTCGTGTGTCGTGAACGTTTGCTCCACCGACTGCCAGGCCAACGGGGATGCCAGAAGCGTCGGTTTGTAGTGATCTTTTTGTCCCCAGCTTGCCGCGATCCGTCGGGTTTTTGCCGGTCTTTTCGCCTCCCAGCGGTGCTTTGGTCATCGCACCATCGACGCTCTGCCATTGCCAGTCCAAGCCAATCAACTCGTCATAAACTTTGACCGCAAGATCCCACAGCTCATCGAAGACTCCAAGCTCGGCCCATTGCTGATAGTACGCGTGAGCAGTGCTTCCGGGAGCAAGTTCTGGTGGAATCGCGTTCCATTGGCATCCCGTTCGCAGACGAAAGAAGATCGCGTCGGCGACTCGACGTAGGTCAGCACGTGGTCGACCACCGTTCGCGCTGACCGGATACGCTGGAAGAACTTGCTCCATTTGCTCCCACAATTCATCTGGCATGCGATAGTTGTCAAAACTCCTTTGCCCATCCATGGCGGGCCCTCCTTGAATTTGAGTACCTGTGAAATACCAACTCAAGGATGGTCCGCTCTTTTCATGCCAAATTGGTTTTCGGATAGGTTCTAA
>NZ_JAJKFV010000022.1 GCF_020966775.1 Rhodopirellula halodulae
TACGACATACTTCCTTGATGTACCTGGCATCTCTGATCCTCCTGTACGAGATGCCGAGAGCATACAAAAGCATGACAATTAGAGATAGAGCAACTAGTAGGTCATGTCCCACATGACGAAGGGTGAAACGCAAGCGACTCGGTTCTGGCGAACACAAGCAACGCAACAACCTCTCTGTGTCCTACCGCCTCTGCGTCTTTGCTTTTGATTCACTCGACGCCGGGAAAACACAGCCAGACTGGCTGTGCTACGAACAAATGCCGTCGAGCAACCGGAGCAAGCACTCTTCGGCTGATGAGTTGGCTCGGATGGGATGTTGATCGGCAATTCGAGCTCGCACGCTTGACCGCGGAGCGACCCTCGACCCTCGACCCTCGACCCTCGACCCTCGACCCTCGACCCTCGACCCTCGACCCTCGACCCTCGACCCTCGACCCTCGACCCTCAGCCCTCAGCCCTCAGCCCTCAGCCCTCAGCCCTCAGCCCTCAGCCCTCAGCCCTCAGCCCTCAGCCCTCAGCCCTCAGCCCTCAGCCCTCAGCCCACCACCGTGGGCTCCGGTTCGCGGAGTTCCGCCAGCTCATCCAATAAACCAGACCATTCACCAGAGATTTGGGTTTGCCCCCAATCCGCGGCCACCATCACGCTGTTGATCCCAGAGCCGATGCCCAGCATCGCGGTCCGGTCGCCGCCTTGCAGTTCTCCCGTCGCCGCAGCGGCGGCGACGGTCAACGGCAACGCCACGGACCCCGTGTTGCCAAGTGCCGGGAACGTGATGATGTCTCGTTCTTCCGGAAGCCCCATGGCTTCCAACATGCCCACACGGTGTCTCGAACCCACTTGGTGACAAACCGTGCGATCGATCTCGTCCCGCGTCCAACCTGAGTCCGCCAACAAATCCGACAACGCGGCGACGCCCGTGGCGATGCCTTCGGCCATCAAGGTTTCGGAATCGGTTTCCATCAAAGGCTGCATGGCTGCCCCCGCTGTGTCTTGATCGCTGCGGCACAGATCGTGATGCGCCGTGTTGGCCTGAGCGATCCCGTTGGCAAACGAAGTCGCCCCGGGAGCCAAATCGCGATGCGTCAGCAACCAAGCACAACTGCCCGAGCCAATGGTCAAGGACGCAAACGCTGGCTTGACCGTCTTTCGTGTGAGCTGGGTGTCCGCGTTCAGTGCCGCCAACGTGGCTTCCATCAGCGGACGGCTGTTTTCCGTCCCAACCACCAAACCGGCCTTGATCATGCCGGACTGAATCATGGTCGCGATCTGAATGGCCCCGTTGAGAACACCCAAACACGCGTTGGAAACGTCGTAGACCCAACATTGTGGTCCAAGACCCAACTCGTGATGCACACGCGACGCCGTGGCGGGCTCCAGAAAGTCACGGCAAACGCTGGCGTGAATCAGCGCACCAATCTGGGTCGGATCGATCCCAGCCGCTTCGATCGCGTGCTTGCCGCTTTGAATGCTGGGGCCGCTGGGCGCCGTTCCTGGCTCCCAAACTCGGCGGCTAGCGATCCCGCTCATCATCGCCAAACGCCCCTCAGGGAGCTTCAAACGCGTGTAAAGCGGTTCCAAATCGCGTTCAATCTGTTCGCTGGTCCAGCGAGCGGTGGGGATGGTGACACCAATCGATGCCAGCGATACGTCAGAGAAGTGCACGAAATGGTCCTTCGGATCCCGGTGGAGTGTCAATTTGGGCAGCCGCAGGTTACCAAATCCGACGTTTCGCACGAATCACCCGGATGCTGGAAATCACGTTCATGAAGGGCTCCCGGGCCGATTGCCACGTCACTTCCGTTGCGGGACAGCCAGCAGCACAGGCATCCACACCGCCGCTAACTCGACTGATGGGAAACCAGACAACCTGTCAGCTTGCGGCTCAACCATGACAGCGAGCGTCTCATTTTGAGTCAAAATCAGCCAGGTCGGACTCAAATCGAACGCGCCGAGTTGAGCGTTGCCGATGGCCGAATGAACGAGTGTCGAATGCAACGTTCACTGCGACAAAACACGGGATTTTCCGGCGTTTGCTAGCAAAAATCGCAATTGCTAGCACTACCCGTAGTGTCTTTGGCAAACCTTTTCACAAGATATCGTTCTTGCTTGGTGTTGTGAAACTCGGTCCTTAATCTCCCGCCCATCAGACGCGACACCGTCGCCGCGCCGCTTATCACTCACCTCATTGGAAAAGTCCGGGACTCAAAACGACCAGGTTGTTTCATGATGAGACAGGCTGGAAAGGTTTCCCTTGGTCGCCCCCATCCCTGCAGAGACGGCAGGTGGCACCAAGACGACGAAGCCACCTCGATTGAGTTCTCGCTCGATTTGTTTTGGTTGACGATAGCCAAGACAGATGCTCGCCCGATGCGGTTCACATCCAACGCTGTTACGAAGAGGATCTTCCCATGACGCGCAAGCCATTGATTGGTTTGAATGCTGATTTCCGTGCCGCCGCCCGCAGCACTCCCGCGTTCGCGTACATCGCCGCTGGATATTTCCAATCCATCATCAACGCCGGTGGCGTCCCCGTCTTGGTTCCCCCGCAAGCGGACGAGGAATCGGTCAGCCGCGTCTTGGACGCCGTCGAAGGTTTCTTGTTCATCGGTGGTGGCGACCTGGATCCCCGCAACGACGGATTCATGCTGCACCCCAGCGTCCAACCAATGGACGCCGGCCGCGAAGCCAGCGATCGCATGTTGATGGCCGAGATCGCTGAACGCCGCATGCCCGTGTTTGGCATTGGTGTTGGCATGCAATTGATCAACGTGCAACAAGGCGGCAACCTGTTCCTGCACATCAAAGAAGACTTGCCCGAAGCCGTGCCACACTTCGACGCACAAGACGTCAACCATCGTCACACGCTGAACGTCGAAAGCGATTCCTTGATCGGTCGCGTCTACGGCGACGGCGAAATCCGAGTCACCAGCCGTCACCACATGGCGATCGATGAAGTCGCCCCCGGCTTCCGCGTCACCGCACGTTGCCCCGATGGAGTGATCGAAGCCATTGAAAGCGAAATGATCGATTGGTTTGCGTTGGGCACCCAGTTCCACCCCGAGTCCGATGCGGCATCAGCGTTGGACATTCGCATCTTCGAAGAATTCGTCGACGCGGTCCGCGATCGTAACCAAGAAACCAACGCGGGCGAAACCGACGACGCGTATCGCTTGGTCGCCTGAGTCACCGTTCCAAAGGCACTCGTTTCCAGAAGTCATTCTGGGGAGAGCCACCATTCATCCTACGGAGAGATCGTCAACGAATCGTTGAAGCAATCCCTTCCCACCGGGTTCGCTGCCCACGGTTGTCCCGCGAGAACCGTTTTCCGCCAAAGGATTGGCGGGCTGGCAGCACGGATGGTTTGCCCAATGCGGCGAACCCGGTGAGAACGGGGCTCCCTCGGGAGTCCCCCGCCTTCATGGACGAAGGCCGATCAGAACCACGGACGGTTCCGGGAATCACGATTTGAAATGACAGGATAAGTCACGGCCGACAAGCTCAACCGGGCACACTCCCACCGAGTGTGCCCGGTTTTTTTGTTGGAGCGGAGAGGACTGAGTACAGAGTCGTGAGGACTGAGAGCGGAGGGCCGAGAATGTCGCGGATCGCTCCGCGGTCCAGCGTTCCACCCCAAACCGCCAACCAGGCTCCACCCCAAACACCCCAACAGCCACAGAGTGTTCGCTCCGGTTACTCGCGCGGCATTTGTTCGTAGCACAGCCAGCTTGGCTGTGGCTTCCTCAGTGTCGAGTGAATCAAACGCAAAGACGCAGAGGCGGTAGGACGCAGAGAGGTTGTTGCGTTGCCTGTGTTCGCGAGAACCAAGTCGCTCGTATGTCACCTTCCGCCATGTGAGACATGGCCTACGAACGTCACCGATCGCCCCGCCCTCAGCCCTCAGCCCTCAGCCCTCCTCACTGCTCCCCTGTGGCCCTGCATCTCTTTCCCCTTCCCCCCCACCATTTGCTTGCCGGATTGCTTTCCTGGCGCTATGGTGAAGGAGCCGAACTTTCCATCCGATCCGACGAGTCTTCTCGATGAAACGTTTTCTTTCCAACTTGGTGGCTGCCGTGCGAACCTCGATCCGCTCGGTTTCGCCTTCGATGCGACGCCGTTTGCGAACCAGCGGGCTGGCTGTCGCCCTGGGAGCGTTCTTCGGACTCGCGCCGGTCACCTCCCCGACAACCGCTCAAGACACCTCGGTCGCCGATTCCGCCACGCAGAACGAAACGGCGGAGCCATCCGATGAAAACGCCTCGAAAGAGCCGGCATACGTCCGCGTTCACGAAGACGAGGGCAAACCGCAAGCCTTGCAAACAGCCACCGTTCGCTTCGTCGGCCAACCGGGCACGCGGTACGACGGAGCCATCGTGGATTTGGTCGGCGTCGTGCACATTGGACAAGACGAATATTACGCGGAACTGAAGGAGCAACTGTCACGGTACCAAACGGTGCTGTATGAGTTGGTCGCTCCCGATGGCACCCGCATTCGGCCAGAAGACTTGGAGGAACGTCGATCCATCCTGGCCTCGGTGCAAACAGGCATGAAGGACATGCTGAACCTCGAGTACCAGCTCGAAAAGATCGATTACATGGCCGAGAATTTTCGTCACGCGGACATGAGTCCGGACGAGTTTGTCAAAGACTTGGAAGAACGCGGCGACAGCGTTTGGAAAATGGTGGCTCGCATGATGGGAGCCGGGATTGCATCGCAGGCCAAAACGGGCGGCGACGCGGGGTTGCTGCTGGCGATGTTCAGCAAAGACCGCCCGATGAAAATGAAACAAGCCATGGCCCGTCAGCTGGTCGACATCGAATTGGTCACCGCCGGCATGGATGACGCCAACGGTGAAAACACGTTGATCAAAGGCCGCAACCGCAAGGCGTTTGAGATTCTCAAAGACGAATTGGACCAAGGCAAAGACAACATCGCCGTCTTCTACGGAGCGGGCCACCTTCCTGACATGGCCGATCGCTTAGAAAACGAATTCGGCATGAAACCCACCCGTACCACATGGGCTAACGCCTGGGACCTGACAAGGAACTGATTGCAGATTGCAGATTGCAGTTCACCACCAACGCTCCATCCCAACCGACTTCACACCCGCAGAGCATTACTCCGGCGGAGAATTCCGCACGCACAACAGCCAAGCTGGCTGTCCTACGACACGCGCGCGAAACCACGAGTCGAGTCGTTCGCGTTTCACCCTCCGCCATGTGAGACATGGCCCAGATTGTCGCGGATCGCTCCGCGGTCCAGCGTCCAGCACAGACCGCCAACCAACGCTCCATCCCAACCAACTTCACAGCCGCAGAGCGTTCCCTCCGGTTAAGAATACCGCCTGCACAACAGCCAGGCTGGCTGTTCTACGACACGCGCAAACGCCAGTAGTCGCCCCGCTTGCGTTCCCCCCTCTGCCATGTAAGACATGGCCTACTGATCGTGGAACCAATCTCTTCAACCAGCCTGGATCATCGCTCGACCAATCACCCGAGACACATGACCGCGGAGCGATCCGCGACAATCCGTAGTAGTTGCTCTATCTCTAATTGTCATGCTTTTTGTATGCTCTCGGCATCTCGTACAGGAGGATCAGAGATGCCAGGTACATCAAGGAAGTATGTCGTAGAA
>NZ_JAJKFV010000023.1 GCF_020966775.1 Rhodopirellula halodulae
CGTGGCACAAATTGGAGATTCACCACCGAAGATGCGCGAGTCAAACTCAAGTCGCTCTATCCGCAGCATGACACATAGATCCGGAACGACCAGTAGGTCAGGCCGTGCCTGACGAAGGTGCGCCTCGTCTGGTCCCTTCGATCAGATGCGATCGATGTACTTGTTGATCATGTGCTCCAAGTACTCTTGGCGGCCGCTTTGGTTGGCGTCCACGTCGCCTTTCTCGAGCATGTAGGCTTCCAATTCAGCAAAGCCGACTTCGCCGGCTTCGATTTTGGCACCGATGCCACTGTCCCAGCTCGAGTAGCGGTTCTTGACAAAGTCGCTCAGCTCGCCGGCTTCGCGAATCGCGGCGGCGATCTTCAAACCTTTTGCAAACGCGTCCATGCCGCCGATATGAGCGTGGAACAAATCGATCGGTTCGAACGATTCACGGCGCACTTTCGCGTCAAAGTTCACACCGCCCGATCCGATGCCGCCGTGCTTCATGATCATCAGCATGGTTTGAGCGGTCAGGTAGTAATCCGTTGGGAATTGGTCCGTGTCCCAACCCAACAACAAGTCGCCCGTGTTGGCATCGATGCTGCCCAGTCCGCCTTGCATGCCGGCATAGTCCAGCTCGTGCATCATCGTGTGCCCCGCCAAAGTGGCGTGGTTGGTTTCGATGTTGAGTTTGAAGTGCGAGTCCAAGTCGTAAGCACGCAAGAAGTTCATGCACGCCGCGGCGTCGCTGTCGTATTGGTGCTTGGTGGGTTCTTTGGGTTTGGGTTCGATCAGGAACTGCCCATCGAAGCCGATCGATTTGGCGTAATCGACCGCCATGTGGAAGAACTTGGCCAAGTGATCCAGTTCACGCTTCATGTCGGTGTTGTAGAGGTTTTGATAGCCTTCGCGACCGCCCCAGAAAACGTAGTTCTCACCGCCCAGACGTTTGGTGACTTCCAGTGCTTTTTTGACTTGAGCCCCCGCGTAGGCAAACACATCCGCGTTGCAACTGGTGGCGGCTCCGTGCATGAAGCGAGGGTTGCTGAACATGTTGGCGGTGCCCCAAAGGAGCTTCACGCCGGTTTCTTTTTGTTGTTCTTCCAAAACGTCCGCGACCGCATCGAAGTTTGCGTGCGTTTCGCGAAGGTTGGCGCCTTCGGGGGCAACGTCTCGATCGTGCCAGGCGTAATACGGAGCCTGCAGTTTGGTGAACAGCTCGAACGCCACGCGGGCACGGTTCTGTGCGTTCTCGACGCTTTCGGATCCATCATCCCAAGGACGAACGGCCGTTCCGGGACCGAATGGGTCCGCACCGGTGCCGCGGAAAGTGTGCCAGTACACGATGCTGAACCGCAGGTGGTCCTTCATCGTTTTGCCTTCGATGACTTCGTCGGGGTTGTACCAGCGGAAGGCGAGGGGATTATCGGACTTTGGGCCTTCGTACTGAATGACGGGTACATCGGGGAAAGCGGTCATCGAGCGGATTCCGTAGAAAGCTAGCGAGGATCAGGGGTTGGAAATCAATGGAGTGCCCAATATCAGAGACCAGCGGATGGACGACAAGGGGGGTGAAACCGGTTTCATCTCCCGGAGGGCGGACCAGACGCCGTCGTGGGCAATCCAGGGAAGGTGATCCGTTGGTAGCAACGGGCACGGGCGGCGAGGCCTCGCGTTGTTTCATCGCGGTGTCGTGGGGGGCAGGCGGGGGGTGAAACGCGGCATTTTTTGGAACCTGTAGGTCAGGCCATGCCTGACGACGGTCATTCGCCGATTGATTCGCCAACGCCGAGGAGCCTCTTTGAGTGATCACGCCTCGCTTCTGGCGAAGCATCGGCCGGGGCGTCAGGTGAGACCTGACCTACTGGTCGTTCCGGATCTATGTGTCATGCTGCGGATAGAGCGACTTGAGTTTGACTCGCGCATCTTCGGTGGTGAATCTCCAATTTGTGCCACGCT
>NZ_JAJKFV010000024.1 GCF_020966775.1 Rhodopirellula halodulae
TGCCCATCCATGGCGGGCCCTCCTTGAATTTGAGTACCTGTGAAATACCAACTCAAGGATGGTCCGCTCTTTTCATGCCAAATTGGTTTTCGGATAGGTTCTAAGACTCCAACTCGCCGATGCGATACTCGATCGCGGAGCTGTTAGCGTTTCCTTGCTTTGCGATACTTGCTGTCGGCATCAACGGCTACGCAAACTACCTTACGATTGACGTTCGATACGAATGTGTTCTGTGGTTCGGCGTTGACGACTGGAATCTGCACCGGACGCTCCCACGATGGCTTTATGAAGGAATGCTCGACATAGCCGGGCGTCCGATTGACTACGGGCTTGCGACCACCGCCTCATGCCTCCTCCTTCTATTCGGCCGTTTCGCTCGGATCGCGGGTCTTTCATTGCTATTGACCATGCCGATTTCATGCTTTCACAGTGAAATCGCTCCAAGTCTCATTTACCGTTGGCTCGAACTTCCGATTGCGTTGCTTCTGGTGTGCGTTTATTTGCTTCTATGCCGCAGGCCTTCCGTCGTGACTCATCCGACGGCGAACGCCATCGCGACTGCCATCTTCGTGGTATTGGGTGTCTTGGGACTGTCTCTTCTTTCGCGACTGCCTAATTTTCCGATGTGGCACTACCGGACCTGATGACCGTGCCTTACTGTGAAAGGCGGGTAACCATCGCGTGCACACGGAGCGGCGGTGGAGAGCTTGTACAAATGGTTGCCGTGCTCCCGCCGCCCGGTGACGCGGGCCGTTATCCGACTGAGGTTGACGACTTAACCTTGCGTAATCCATACGAGCCGCCGCAAGCACGATCCGCTGCTCCGCGCCCCACAACCGGCCCGCCTTCCAGTCGTTTCTCCAACACGATCCCTTTCATCGTAGGTATTGCGTTTGTCGGATATTGGATCGGTGGATTCTACTTTTTTCGCGAATGGCAACTCGATCTAGCCGCTCTTCCCGATTTCAAGCGTCAGGCGCAATACAACGTGCTCGGTTCGGTTGATGTGACACTCGTGATGTTTGCTGTGCTAATCGCCAGAATTCGGCTGGCTTGTATCGTCTGCGGATTTGCATTGATCGGGTTGCAAATTTCACTTTCTACGCTTGCTGTGAGATCCGGCATGGTAGACACTTTGGACGCTGCGGTTGCATCGGTCCCTATTTCTACTGGATTGGCCTTCACTACTTGGCTGAGTTACGTTTTTTGCGTGCAAAAACGCACGAAACACTGATCGACGAAGGTGGATAACCATGCGATTCACACGGAGCCGCCGAACACGCGGTTGGCAAATGGTGATCGTTTCTTCGGCGGCCCGGTGATCGCTGCCGTTCTGTTTACGGAGTTTAAAATGAAGCCGCTTCGATTAACCCTGATTCTACTGAGCGTGTTTTGCGCTGCGGATCTGGCCTACTCTGAAGATCACCCAAATCACATGGTCGGCCTCATCGATGGCCAGACCCTCATTGGCCTCAAACGCATTGACAAAACAAACGACTACATCGTTACGCTCGTTACTGACGCAGAGGCGGACATAGAACGCGATGTCGCCAGCCTGGACATCCCCAAATTGTTCGCCAAGCATCCGCAGGTCGCGGAGCGAGGAACTGCGGTGCTCACCGCATTTCGCACATCGCTTGCGGAGAAAGAATCGGACATTCCCCGAGGAGCAAAGCTTGGTCAGCCGAAATTGCACGTGTCACCAACTGCTGGCAAACTTCACAAGGTGCACCACGTTGGTCGCGACTACATTTTGCTGGAATCATCTGATGCCGAACAGCCAAGAAAATTTGCGGTGAATAGCCGTTTGATTCGTGAGATACGCTGGTACAGCGGTCCAGGCTTTGGGGCATCCGTGAGGCATCTCCGCGAAAACAACACAGAACAATGAAATGCACGGGAGAACGGGTGGTTCGTTTTCTCGTTTGCTTGCAAGTCTTTCGCCCGTTCCCCGTGATTTTTAGCGTTCTGCCGCTGATATGTCCGAGATCCTCGAACAAATCGATCATCCGTTTTGGGGCACGGTCCAACGCCGTTCCGGATACGAAGGATGGGACCTTGAACAGGCTGAGTCACTTCCAAACGGAACCACCACTATGCTGCGCTTCGGCTTCGATGATCCAAGCGATCCGACAGTGCAAGAAAACTATTCCGCGATTCGTACCTGCTGGTCAGAAATCTGGCCTCGAATCCTAAACCGGATTGCTCAAATGAAATCTGCGTATGGCTATGGGGACACTCCACTGAACCCAGCCTTCGACTGGTTTAGCATTTCGGTACCAACAGATCCTTTAGCGACCGGAGCAGAATGGAGCGTGATGCTGCAGGCAGCAGAAGCTGGATGGTTGATTGATTTCGAGGGCTGGGAAGATTCTGGTGGACAAGGCGTCTTCTGATTGGTTCCGTTACCGACGAAGGCAGAACAATCCAATGCACCCGAACGGCGAAGTCGGGCGTTTTCAAATGGACAATCTCTCGTTGCCGCCGGGTGATTGGTGACGTTCTGCCACCAGGATAAATCAGCTCTCCAATGTCAACACGATTTGAGATTCTGAAAAACGGCGAACGTGTTTGCATCTCTGGGATTAATGGTGACGGTGTGCTTACTGTCGGCGTGACCTACGTCAAACATCCGGGACAAGACCTGAACCACGATCTGCAGATTGGCGGGCTCGGCATGTTCGATGGCTCGAAGGATCGCCGACATCATGCGGACTGGCCGTCACCCGACGTTACCACCGGTGACGAAAACACAATTCGGATTCTGCCGCCTGGTGAATTCGACGAGCCATGCGGCGTGACCGGCAGTCCCAAGAAATCGATTGATGACACCGAACTGGGAACGCTCAACTACTACATCGATTCGTGGGACGCTGACATTGCCTTCGACGCCCCTCCACTCGAATCGGCACACATTCATATTTGCGCGGATGAGAATGGCCCCACCGAACTGCAACGCAAGCTTCTCCGTGATCTTCCGGATCGCCACTTGAAATTGTGGCCCGACATCCTCACGGCACTCGTCAAATGCCACCCTGAGATCGACACGTCCGACGAGCTATCTTCACGGCTGAGGTCTCATATTGGCATCATCATGTATGGTGACTCAAGCTCGATCGAGCTAACGTACAGCGTCGAGGGAGATCCAGAGTTTCGCGGCTATTTGTGATTGGGAGATTGCTGAAGTTTGTGTGGCCGAATGAAGTGGCAGAACCAGGCAATGCACCCGAGTCGCGAAGTCGGGCGTTTTGAAAATGGACAATCTCTCGTCGCGACCGGGTGATTGCAATCGTTATGCGTGAGACAGAACCTTAACTCCATGCTCGCGTTCTGTGCTCATCGACAGCCCAACCGATGCTGGATACCAGAACGGTCTTGAGCTCGGAAATGCCGCGTGAAATTCATGCTCGCGATTGCGTTCCAGCCATGCCGAAACCACGTTCGACATGGCAAACACTACCGGTCGACGCTGAACCGACTGACACTCGCGTGCTCGTGAACTCACTGACTCTCACCGAAATGCATCGCTCGACTGACAATCGAAAACTTACTCCACACCATGCTCTTGATCGCGTTCGACTGTCGCGGAAATGCATAACCATTGCGTGCACACGGAGCGGTGGTGGAGACTGGGTACACTTTCCAATTACATCTCTCGCCACCGCCCGGTGACGCCGAACGTTATCGCGGCGACTTGTGTAGGACGTAGCGATGCCGATCTTGGTTGCACACCACGCCGTCATTGATGCTCGTGACCGTCTGCTCGACGGTTCAACGATGACACAATGGAAACATTCAACACAGCGAACATCAAACCAATCGACGCTGGACACAATGGACGACACAACTGCGATCGGTCGCTCGGCATACTGCGTCGCTCGAACTTGCAGCACTCGTCGCGGTCATGCGAACGATGTCGATTGCGTCTGATACAATCCTTTGACGTTCTCCATCGACATCGTACCCATCGCTTCCTCACCTGTCGGTGCGCTCGTGATCGTCACTCGACGGTATCGAGTCGCTCGATCGGCTCAACATTAGTATTCCCGATAACCATGCGATGATGACGGAGCGGTGGTGGAGACCAACTTGGCATTCCAATCACATCCCTCGCCACCGCCCGCATATCGCAAACGTTATCGCGGCGACTCACGCGGGGCGTGGCGATGACAATCTCAGTTGAACACCACGCCATCATTGATGCTCGCGAACGGCCTCTCGACGGCGCAACGATGACACAATGTAAATGTTCAACACTTTGAACGTCGGACCAATCGACGCTGAACAAAATGGTCGCCACAACTGTGATCGGTCGCTCGACACATCATGTCATTCGAGCTTGTTGAATCCGTCGCGGTCATGCGAACGGTCGTCAACCTTTCGGACGAACGGGCTGCGTTCCGGTTGCCAACCGATCGCCTCACCGCGACTCCAACGTGTCACCGTTGCGTAAACTCCCGGAAACGATGCGAACGATGTCGATTACGTCTGATACAATCCTTCGACGTTCTCCATCGACATCGTACCCATCGCTTCCTCACCTGTCGGTGCGCTCGTGATCGTCACTCGACGGTTTCGAGTCGCTCGATTGGCTCAACATTAGTATTTCCGATAACCACGCGATGATGACGGAGCGGTGGTGGAGACCAACTTGGCGTTCCAATCACATCGCTCGCCACCGCCCGCATATCGCAAACGTTACCCCATCGGAGTATCAATTGCCTGACCATCAAGTCCTGACGCTACATGCTGAGGTTTCCGAAGAGGATGCTGCGAACGGAATCCCAAAGCTCCAAGCTGCCATCGAGAAACTGCCATGCTTAACCACCGAGGTTTCCTTTGCCGAAAACGACGTGACTGTCACGGTGACCTTCGTCGACGAAGACGCGACGGATTCGTTGCTGGATCAAATCGTCGAACTGATCGGAGACATCTTCCCTGCCGGCGACGATTCACAACCCGTCGAGTTCCAAGATTCCCGATTTGGACGTCTCATTTTTCGTGATGAATACTCATGGTTTGAGGGATCTTTCGAGCTACCAGAAACAGGCGATACCGTGGACCTCTTCCTTGATTCAGCTCCAGAAGCACCGAATCAAGCATCTATTGACCGTGCCAAGCAGATTACAGACGAATGGCCACAACGCAGATCAACTATTCTCGCACGAATCACGGACAATCTATTGGACCTTTACAACAAAGAATGGCGGAAACTGGACGAGAGCGACGAAGGCCCATTGGATGCCGGCAGATTTTCCGATCGATTATCATTGTGCTCGTTGGCGATAGATTCCGAACAATTCGTGACCTTGGGGTTTCACGCTGACGGGATGTTTACAGACCATGGCGTGACCGCAACGGTTTCCACTGAAGATGAGATTGACGCTTGGGTGGACTAGCTGAGATCGGGACTGGGGTAACCATGGGTTGCAACGGAGGCCGCGAGTTGACGTTTTTAAAGTGGTGAGTCGCTCGCGCGGCCCCGCTGAACCCTACCGTTATCCGACTGAAATCCATGCCGTTTCACCCATGACTTCACGGTTGCCCCAGAACGAACGCACCGTTCACGCCTCCAGCGTTTCTTGGCGCAAACGTGCGATTCGCATGCTGCTGTCAATCGGCGTAGCGTGTATCATTGTGTCTGTTTTGGCTGTTGGGACTGCGTCGGAATCGCCTTCGGGATCACCGGCAGGATGGCTCGCATTTGGCGCGTTCGTGACTGGATCGCTGTGCTTTATCGGGGCGTCCGTTTTGCACCGGCCCTTAATCCGGAGATGACTGAGCACCCTTGATTGCTTGGGCTCGCTGCTTTGTCTGTTATTCGTCTATCGCTCGGTTGCCAACGCTGCGTCAAAGCAAAAACGACCACGATTGCAACGATCCCGCGTATTGTGATCCGTCACCAAATTGTCTATTTTGCCATTTCGGACACTACGTTCAAACTACGACAACCACGATTGCTCACGCTCGTCCACCGTAAGCGGATAACCATGGCATGCACCGGAGCAAGTGTGTCGCCGCTCCGGTGGTTGGCTTCGCCATTTTACCACCTCCGCTACGTCACCCTTGCCCGGTGATGCTGGGCGTTCCCCAACTGAGATCGTCAGCGTGAACGAACAACGTCGTCCTGTTCGGGTCGCCGACCTTTTGTTGCTGTGTGCGTTTGTAGCGTTCGTGTTCGCATTCGTTGTTCCCGCGTATCGATTCGCCTTTGACGCAGATCAGAATGTTGCTTCGATCACAGATGGGTTGCTCGGTCCCATTTGTATTCTCGCGACGATTGGCGTCGTCGCGCTTCCGATTCTTCACATGGTGCTCGGACTGGGCCTGGTACGATCACGAGGATCGTTTGTGACACACACAATTGCGATTGCTATAGTCTTCAACGCCATTTCATCGGGCTTCGCGTCGGCAACCATCGGTCGCGCGTGTGCGATGCTAATTGCCGGGTGACGTGCATTTCACATCCATCATAAACCGCGAGAGCGGGGAACAATCCGATGCACCCGAGTCGCCGAGCCGGGCGTTTTGAAAATGGAAAATTGCTCGCGGCGACCGGGTGATCGGTACCGTTATCGCGGCGACGAATGCAGGACGTAGTGACGCCGATCTCAGTTGCACACCACGCCATCATTGATGCTCGCGAACGGCCGCTCGACGGTGCAACGATGACACAATGAAAACGTTCAACACCATGAACGTCAAACCAACCGACGATCAACACGATGGCGGACAAAACTGCGGCCGGTCGCTCGGCACACTCCGACGCTCGACCATTCAACATTCGTCGCGGTTATGCGAACGATGCCGATTACGTCTGATACAATCGTTTGATGGTCTTTATTGACATCGTACCTATCGCTTCCTCAGCTGTCGGTGCGCTCGTGAGCCTCGCTCAACGATTCTAAGTCGCTCGATTGAATCCACGAAAGTGTTCCCGATAACCATGCGATGATGACGGAGCGGTGGTGGAGACCAACTCGGCGTTCCAGTCACATCGCTCGCCACCGCCCGCATATCGCTACCGTTACGTCTAAGACCAAGAACATCTCAGACTCGCATGGAACCCTTTCACGATTTTGACTTGTCCGATTTTCGGGAGCCGGGCGAGTACGCCGATGAACAATACGTTGGCGAGCCTTTCACGGATGCGGACGTCGATCGAGTCGAACGTGAACTAGGGTTCAAGATTCCCGCGTCCTACGTTGCGCTGATGCGTACTCAGAATGGCGGAATATCGCGAAACTCCTGCTATCGCATGTCCGAACCAACTTCATGGGCTGAAGACCACGTTGCGATTGAAGGGATTCATGGCATTGGAAGCGAAAAAGATTGTTCCCTCTGTGGTGTGACGGGCAGCAAATTCTGGATGGAAGAATGGGGCTATCCGGCTATCGGAATCTACTTTGGCGATTGCCCTTCCGCTGGTCACGATATGATCTGTCTGGATTACCGAGAATGCGGACCTGATGGTGAACCGAGTGTCGTTCACGTGGACCAGGAATCTGACTACAGAATCACATTCGGCGCAAAAGACTTCGAGACGTTCATTCGTGGGCTTGAACCGGAAGAAGTGTTCGACGAAGAGACGTAACCATGGCATGAACGCGGAGCCGCCGACATCGCGTTTTCAAATGGAGCATCAACCGCGGCGGCCCGGTTATGCCAGACGTTCCCCGGCAGACGATCGATACACCGCAGGAACCGAATTGATTCATTGAGCAAACTATGCCCACGTACATGAAGATCACAACTGCCGCACTCGTCCTGTCGGGCGTTGCCTATGCGGGATGGACACTTCTGAATCTGTACTGGCTAACGCACGAACCTCTTGCCTTGGCCATTGCCGTCGTCGTGTCAACTGGATCACTCGTTATTCCGGCGTACACTGAATATAGGGCGATCCGATGCAACGATAGGACCGCAACGATTCTGTGCATAATCGGTTGGGGACTTCTGGCGTTCGTCTCATTTCTGCAACTCATCGCCATTCTTGGCATCGCCCAGAACTCTATGGCGGCGCTCGTTGCGCTGATCACACTTGCATCCCTTTCTTTTACAGGCTCGCACGTTTGTTGGTTGTTTGCGTGCAATACACGGCCTCCTCGAGCATCCTCATCGGGCGGGGAACCATCCCGTGCACCGGAGCCGGGCTTGTGTGCTGTCACGAATGGACAATCAACTTTCCCGGCCCGGTGACGGGGACCGTTCCCCGGCGGCAGCATCGACGCAGATGAAACGTTCAAGTGCACGATTTACGATTGTTAGCTTACTCGCGTTCGTTGCTCTCTGCGCGGTCTTCTTCGCCGTCGCCGCTGCTCGTCCCTCACGCACAATTCGGATGACCGCTCACGCTAACGGCAGCTTTACTTTCGAGACGCAACCATGTTCGGTAGTTGATCTTGAGCCGCTGATCTCAGACGCCGTATCTATGCGAAGGCGTTGGTTCCTCGAACCGCGGACACTCATTCAGGTCGAATCGGAAGTAGAGTTTGCACGCGTACCGGAGGTGATGCATGTCGTAGCGTCAGCAGGGTGCGAAGAGATTCAGCTTGCATTGCCTCCTGAGCTTTCCAGTAAACTATCAATGCCGAGGCGCACATCGGATCCCTGGCAGGACTGAGAACTCGGGGAACCATCGGATGCACGTGAGTCGCCGAGTCAAGTCGATAGAAGTGGTGAGTCGTTCGCGGCGACCACGTGATCCGTATCGTTCCCCGACTGAATTGACGACGTGAAATTTTGCCTTAGTCCAAAATCGGGTGCGTCCCCAATTCCGTACGCCGAACTGATCGATCGTCTTCAATCCGAATTCAACGAACGAATGTCAGTGTCCGACATCAGCGAGCCAGACGTTGAGGGGATGGTGGCTGAACTCATTGAATTGGACGCACCACGACAGATGATTGATGATGCTCGATCTGGCGTCATCTTGCGCGTTTCGATCTACGATTTTGATTTTTCGGATGACTACGTTACGTTTGACATCACTCCCGCGATGTATTCGTTGATCGGGCACTATCCGGATGGGGATACGGGCACGATACTCGGATTACTGGATCGTTGCTCAAGAGTGCTTGACTATTCGCTTGCAATTGAGACGTGAAACCAGAAAGCGGTGAACAATCGCGTGCACCGGAGTACGCGAGTCGGGCGGTTTTGAAATTGAGAATTTTTCGCGCGTACCCGGTGACGCGTGACGTTCTGACAACAAACCTGCATCCATGATCTACGAACAATGGCAGAACGAGCTGTTTGGTCTTCCGCCCGAAGCCGATCCAGTGATGCACGAACATTCGGAGGACTTTTACGCTGTGCCACCTGATGTCGCGTTCGATTACGTTGATCGGGTACTTCGGGACCTGGATGTCCACTCACGGTTTTCAAAGGACCAACTAGGCAAGGGCATCAATACGATCTACTCAAATTGCTGCAGCGACCTGCCGTTTCTATACACCACCGAGTGCGACGAGATCCGAAGAATCAAAGGGATAAATAATCTCACGAACCTCTACCGAAACTTCTTTGACAGGCACTGCACCTCGGGTGTGACAGGTATTGGCAACGAGCAAAGCGACGGCCCAATGGGCTTCATTTGCTACATGCTTTGGGACGTTTTCGTGCTTTATCCCGGTAACGCAACGCCGGCGATGATCGACGCAGCGATTAATGTGATGCACTCAGCGCTTGCATCTTCCAACGACAATAGTCTCGTTTCTGCGATTCACGGCCTCGGCCACTGGGCATTTTATGTTCCTGAAGCCAAAACCACGCTGAAACATTGGCTCCAGAGGCCGACGACTGGTAACCCCGTTGTACTTGAATACGCTCGCACCGCGATCACCGGCATGATTCTATAGTGCAGAACCATGCGATGCACACCGAGCCGCCGAGTAGTGTTTTCACAAGTGGTTGATTGCTCGCGGCGGCCGGGTGATCGCTGCCGTTATGCGTGGGACAGAAGCTCAAATCCATACTCGCGATCAGTGCTCACTGCCGACCCGACCAATGCTGGATGCCGGAACGATCTCGTGCTCCGAAATGCCGCGTGAAGTTCATGCTCGCGTTTGCGCTTGTTCCGTGCCCAACCAAAGCTCCACGCCACATCCATTGATCGTCGACGCTGAACCGACAGACACTCGATTGCTCGTGATCTCACCAGTTCTTATCGAAATGAATCGCTCGGCTGACAATCGATCACCTACTCCACTCTGTGCTTGTGATTGCGTTCGGCTGCCGCGGAAATGCATAACCATGCCGTGCACACGGAGCGGTGGTGGAGAGTTGGTACACTTTCCAATCACATCTTTCGCCACCGCCCGGTGACGGCTGCCGTTCACAGGATCTAACCTGCGAGTTTCTTCCAATGTGCTACAACGTCCGGGTGTGCGTTCTCAACGTCTTCGAGCTTCTTCGCGGCTTGCTCTGCGATCCACTCTTTCCATGACTCCCGTGATTCTTCGAGCTTCTTGTGGTTGTCATATTGTGGGTACAACTCATCCTCGCCTTTGAGGATCAAGAACGGGCCGTCAAGGTTCCGCGTGCGTCGGAGAATATCCAAGTCCGCACAAGATGCCTGAAATCCTGTGACACCTAACTTGCTTGCCACGAAATTAAACGCCGCTGTTGCGGCTAGGCTCATCGCGTAGCAACACGTTCCGTAGTCGTGCTCGCGTTCAACCAGTGATGTAATGTAGCCTTGCAACTCTTCGACGGTGTCAAATGTTGGGGCTGTCTCTTCTCGCATTTCTTGCTCTGTTTTCATCATCGACCTGTGAACAAAATGTTGTACCGGAGCACGCGATCCGGCGTTTTGGCAAATCAAAAGTCTACCGGCGCGTGCCCGGTAAACATTAGCGTTATTCGGTTGACATCTCCGCCCATACCCGAACGTATCCACGTTCAGTGCTCGATCCGGTTTCGCCCATTCCCAACCCTGCGCGTTTCTTGCGCATGCGGCGTATTTGCTGACAGTACACTGCACTCACTGGTCGAAACCGAAGTCGCGTCTCACACGCCACCGATGTGGCCGAAGGCTAACGATTGCGATCGACAGTCTCAACTCTAGGATCGGCTGACATCCGAACCCATGTAGCTCTCCCTGCAGGACGTGATGCGATTCTCGCCTGCGTATTCCCTGCGGGGCTTGTCCTTCACCTGCAACGCCGGCCGCGATACGACACGGGCTCACTTTCGACGCAATCGTCGCCTTGCCCCAGAGCACTCCGAATAACCATTGCGTGCACACGGAGCGGTGGTGGAGACTTGGTAACCTTTCCAATCACATCTCTCGCCACCGCCCGGTGACGCCGAACGTTATGCGTGAGACAGAAGCTCAGATCCATGCTCGCGATCAGTGCCTACTACCGACCCAGCCGATGCTCGATACTGGAATGATCTCGTGCTCGGATATGCCGCGTGAAATTCATGCTCGCGATTGCGCTCGAATCATGCCGAAACGACGTTCGACGCCGCGCACACCATTCATCAACGTTGAACCGACTGACACTTAAGTGCTCATGACCTCGCCGACTTTCATCGAAATGTATCGCTCGGCAGACAATCGAACACCTGCTCCACTCGATGCTCGCGATCGCGCACGGCTGCTGCGGAAACGCATAACCATTGCATGCACACGGAGCGGTGGTGGAGACCTACTTCACTTTCCAATCACGTTGGCTTCCACCGCCCGGTGATGTTGACCGTTATCCGAATGAAAACAGCATGAAGACCTTAGTGAAAGTTGGCTTCGCAGCGCTGGCGTTCACAGCCTGCACGAGCGGCGACGGTCTCATGGCGCAATCGCCTTCTGCGGCAGAAAAGCAAACTGTCAAGAAGCTATCGCTGTCCTTCCGTGATGGCGCCTTTGTTGTAGAAGGAAAAGCCTACAAGTTTCCACTATCGATGAAGGTGTTGGTTTCCAAATTTGGCGAACCGGATCGCCAGCGAAGGCGTGCATACATCATTTCAACATGGGACTCTCTTGGCCTGTTTGCGTATCAGAAGACGGAAGATGGCCCTGTCCTTTGTTTAACCATCGCCTTTTCAGAGCTTAGTTACGCGTTCGCGCCGAAAACGCCGTTCCGAGGCACTTTTCGCTATTTCGACAAGGAAATCAACGCACGTTCAACACGTCAAGAATTGGACGCTGCTGGATTGAATCAGGACGATACGCTCACGACATGCCATATCGGGTATTGGCCAGGCGGCGAAGTCGTCGCTGAGTATATCGAGTCCCTAAGAGAGCTTACTATTAACCCCGACGACGATCCGGAAGACGGATAACCAAGCGATGAACGCGGAGTGGCCGGCAGCGCGTTTAGAGATGGAAGATCAACCGCGGCCACCCGGTTATCGCAGGCGTTATCCGATGGAATGATTTGAACGCACGCTTCTCAATTCGTACGCTTTTGCTGCTCGCCGCGTTCTCGGCGGCGGTATTCTGTGCGTGGAACTGGTATAGTCTCCAAGACACAAATCGATCTGTTGATCGTTTCTACTGGAATGAGAGGTCAAACGGGATTGCGGCTCAGCGATGGGAACATGGTTGGCGATACGCTGGCGAGATACTCGGTTTGGGAAGTTGCGTTGTGCTTCATCATCAACGCCCGCAACACACGAAATATGGACAACATGGAGGGTATGAAGTTGTTATCCAACTTCCGAAAGATGTGGCCGTGGGTGATAAAATCACGCTTTCACCGGTACCGCCAGATCGACAAGGCGAGTCTCATCCGCACGACATGCGATACACACTTATGTTGCCGGGGGAATTCACCGCCTATACATTCGGTGATCACATCGGATCGCTCGTGGCGAATTCTGAAATCCATTCATCGACTGTCAATATCAAAGCGATGACCGCCGATCGTGTGGTGCTACACGCGGACATCGACGTCACAATACCCGAGTTTTACGATCTGAAGCTTGATCGAGACTTTACACTAAAACGAATTCCCCAAGACGGTGGATAACCATACCGTGCACCGGAGCCGGGCTTTCGGCCGTTTTTGCAATGGTCGACTTTACTCTCCCGGCCCGGTGACGGGTAGCGTTCTGCCACAATGAAGCGATGACTTCGATTCCAACCCCAACCGAGATTGATGCCTTCGTTGCGGCTTGCCCGAAGAACGTGCCGCAATCGTTTGTCGATTTCCACCGTCAACATGGCGCGGTGAAGATGGACATCGAATCGATTGGTTCCGGCTTGGTATGGATGTGGCCACTACCGCAAGTGCTGCAATGTAGTGAGGAATACGGATTCGACGAGTTCGCGCCGGGACTACTCGGCATCGGCACTGATGGCTGTGGAGAACTCTATGCAATCGACATTCGTGATGAGGGAACAGGGGCGGTTGGTGACATTCCCGCGACCTCACTCCAATGGGACGACTTTCGGGAGCTCTCGCCGTCATTCGATGACTTTGCGTCCAAGCTCATGGCGGGTACACCGATCATTGAACCCGACGACATTGATGCCGACACAAACTAGGCACTGTCCCTTAAATACGTTTCAGCATTCTTCGGATGGCTGCGATCTTAATAAATGCCAGGTACGAGTCCGGAAGTTTATCAAACCTCATGGCAACACGACGCGACTCCTTCAACCAGCCGATGAGTCGCTCCACAATATTGCGTTGACGGTAGGCATCCTTGTCGAAGGGCTCAACTGCGACTTCGTTTGATCGAGTAGGGATCACAACTTGAATTCCTTTCCGCGATATCGACTTGCGAATTGATTTGGAGCTATATCCCTTGTCCCCCGCAATGGCCGTCGGCCGATTGCGATGAAAGTGAACGCTGACTTGGCAATTCTGATAGAGATTCTCAAACTCTTGTGACTCATGTTTTTGGCCCCCCGTTAGAGTCACCGCCAGAAGTGTGCCACGGGAATCGGTCATGACGTGAAGCTTGGTCGAATATCCCCCGCGAGACCTTCCCAGTGCGTGAAATCGGTCGTTTTCATCACTCTGGGGAGCCATCCCAGAAGCCGCTCGGTGTGCACGGACGACACTGCCATCGACACACCAGACAGTCCGGTCGATGTTTCCAAGCTCATCCATTACACGCAGTAGCCGACGGAAAAGTTGGTCCCACAGTCCACTGATAACCCAGCGTCGGAATCGGTTGTAGACCGTTTTCCAATTGCCGAATTCGGCTGGAAGATCACGCCACGGCGAACCAGTCTGCAAGATCCAAATGATACCATTGACGAGTTTTCGATGATCAGACCAGGGCCGGCCTCGCCGAGTCTTGCTGCCAATTGCTGGCATCAGAGGTTGGATTGCGTTCCAAGCACTTTCTGTGAGATCATGTCGAGACATTTGGCTTCCTCCTTGAGTTGCTTTGGTAGGCCACTCGGGAGGTTGCCAAATGTGCCCGATAGCGGAAAGACCATTTACGGGACAGTGCCTAGGATGAGGCAGAACCATGCGATGCACGCCGAGTCGCCGACGGCGCGTTTTCAGATGGAGAATCGCTCGCGGCGACCGGGTGATCGCCGCCGTTCGCCCAATGAGAGGTTCGGCCCCTCGACCGAGTCCACGGTACGACTGAATGAAGCATCGCACACTCGCACTACTACTTTGCGTACTCGGAGTCTTCCTCTCATGGTTCCTGCCAACAATTGTCCGTGCCATCCACGATGCGCATGGGATGGCGACCGCCCATGAATTCCACTCTTAGAGCCTATCCGGAAACCGATTCAGGTTGTAAGTCGATATTTGAACGGAGGTTGGTCGCCAGCGGGTGCAAGTCTTCGGAGCATCCGTCCGATTGATGCG
>NZ_JAJKFV010000025.1 GCF_020966775.1 Rhodopirellula halodulae
TCGCATCAATCGGACGGATGCTCCGAAGACTTGCACCCGCTGGCGACCAACCTCCGTTCAAATATCGACTTACAACCTGAATCGGTTTCCGGATAGGCTCTTAGTATTCAAAGTCACGTGCCACGCCGGTCGATGTTAGGCTGCACAATTCAGTCCAATTCAGTCGGGGAACGCCACGCGTCACCCGGCACGCGCGAAAGATTCTCAAGTTCAAAATCGCCCGACTCGCGTGCTCGGGTGCAAGCGATTGTTCGCCGGGGCTTCGGGATTTAGTCGATAGGTTCGGTGGCGTCAGGAACTGGTGTGCCGCTGGCGTCATAGTATACCGGTTTGCCGGCGTTGCCGTACATATTCACGTCCGGCATGTATTCGTACGTGTATTTGCTACGGATGGTCCCGTCCTGTCGCAAGTAGTACCCAACGCCACCTGTCGCCTTGTCGTAGGTCTCGGTCGCAAGTTCCCGGCCATCAGGTGTGAACCAAGTTGAGCGGTAGATTAGACCGCGGAAGTACCATTCCCGAATCATCAGCGATCCGTCGTCGTAGTGATACTCCGCGACGCCAGTCCCCCGCGGAAAACCGTCTTTGTTCTTGTGATACGTTCCGGGTATTGCGTCCCAGTAGGAGTAGGCCGCGAGCGTGAATGCGACAAGCGTGACGAGAAGGATAAGCGTTTTGAGTCGGTATCTCACGGCAGCGAGCGGACGCATCCGAAGGTGTCGATCAACTTGATCGGCGAACGCCACCGATCACGGGGCGGCGACGAGAGATGTTCTATTTTCAAAAGCCGTGACTTCGCTGCTCGCGTGCATCGGATTGTTCCCCGCAGTTCTGGATCGACCATGACCGTAACCCGGTTGGCCCAAGCCCGACGCCGTCGTCCAAGACGAATCCAAGCGTGAATCCGGAACTGAGTCGCACCGTGCAGTCCACCGCGTGCGAATCTTCGCATTCAGTGTACCCAATATCGTTGCCAATGAGAATAGATTTGAGTTCTGCGAGTGGCATGTGCAAACGAAGCTTCCATGGATCAATTTTCATTGACGGTCCCCCGTCGAACAAATCGTCGCTGTCGCAGTGAACTAACGTCAGAATGTCATTCGCAAAGTGGAATTCTGTTGTGCCGAAAACCCAGATGCAGCTAGCGTTTGTTCGGTCGACCAGAGTCGCTTTGGTAACATTGCCCAGCGTGCAGCCTATCACGTGTCGTGATGTCCCAACGGCGAATGGACCGAGCGATCCGGTTCGCATCGCACTGGAAAGCGAGACGTTCAATGCGGCCATAGACTTCAGTCGGGGAACGTCACCAATCACCCGGCGGCGACGAGAGATTGTCCATTGTTAAAACGCCCGACTTCGCCGCTCGGGTGCATTGGATTGTTATTTTTCTTCGTGCGGCATTGTCAGTCTGTGTTTGATCGAGCTGATTGCTGCATCAAGATCGGTGAACAGCCAATCGTCGACAGATTGAAGCATTTCGTCGCGAACAAGCGATGTGAGACCAACGCGGTTTATCTCTGACGTAACCACGGCGACAGGAAGCTTCAGCCCTGTTTGAATTGGGTGATTGGAGCAATAGTAGAGGACACCCGCCATTTCATCACCCCATTCGTACTTGAGGTGTGTGAAATCAAGGATGACGGCATCCGGCTCAATGGCAACCATATTGCCGGCCATCAGGCATTCAATGTGGCGCCGAACGTTGACCATGCGAGTTGAAAGCGTGGCCATCAAATGCGGCGAGCAAGACGGTGCCGCGCGTACTTTCGTCGTCTGCAGACGCGAACGTCGCGTTGATTTCGCTGAACGTGGATATGTCTAACGGGTCGAATTGCATTCCCAAATAACGTCACCGATCACCCGGTCGCCGCGAGCGATCTTCCATTGTCAAAACGCCCGACTCGGCGACTCGGGTGCATCGGATAGTTATCCGCCGTCTTGAGGCGAGACTTTGACCCAAGGTGGATCGGTTGTTGCGACAGTCGGGCGGTCCGTGACACGCACAGGAACGTCTGGTGTTGAAGCAGGGCCACTCGCGAGATGAAGATCAACCCACCAAATTGGATACTTCTTGGGCGGTGATCCAATGGACATTTCATCGCGAGACCGCAGCCAAGCATCGGATGGAAGCCGATGGCTATCCAAGGCGACAGCTAGGGTCTTTCGAGTTCTCAGGTCCAAGTCAGGTTTAGACAAGTGATTCGAGATTGCCAGAAAAACTTCTTCGTCTGTGATCGGAGGTTCTAGTTTCCCAACCATGCTCCGTTTTGAGCGAGCATTGAACTCGCTTACGGTGTCAGCGATTGAAACGGTATTAATTCTCCAATGCAGATAGCGCCCCGCCATAATGAGCAAGGCGACAAACGCGACTAAGCCAAGAAGGTATCGAAGCGAGAACTTCGGTCTATTTCGGATCATGCGTGGGCGAAGTCATGTGCGGCAATGAGTTTGATCGGATAACGTTCGGCGTCACCGGGCGGTGGCGAGAAATGTGATTGGAAAGTGTACCGAGTCTCTACCACCGCTCCGTGTGCACGCAATGGTTATCCGTCGGTTTTTGGGTGCGGCTTCGGAGGTGGTGTAATCAGACAGGTCCATAGAAACGATGTTCCTTCAATGCAGCCGCAAGCAATCGTCATGAAGAGTGCACTGGCAATCGGGGGCCGCGTGGGCAAAGCAATTAGGCCGATAGAACGAAGCAGGCTCCAGCATAGAACGACATATGCCAAACACAGTAGCAACGCGATTGAAAATCTTGCGAGAGAGCGGAACCGCGGTTTCTTGCGTGGTGAGGTGCATACATATGCAGCCAAAGCTGCGCCGACGAAAGGGCTACTAGATTCGTGGCCCAGTGACTGGAACACGAATTGGATGGTGACGAACGCAGTGAAGCTCACCGAGTAGATTAGTACATAGTTGGTCGTCGAGTTTGTAGCCAGCGATCGAACGTCGGACGTAGAAGCAAAATTTGCCATGCTATGTCATATGTAACGGATAACGGCAAGCATCACCGGGCGGTGGAAGCCAATGTGATCGGAAAGTGAAGTAGGTCTCCACCACCGCTCCGTGTGCATGCAATGGTTATGCATTTCCGCGGCAGTCGAGCGTGATCGCGAGCATCGAGTGGAGGAGATGTTCGATTGTAAGCCGAGCGATTCATTTCGATGAGAGTCGGCGAGGTCATGAGGACGCGAGTGTCAGTAGGTTCAACGTTGATGAATGGTGTGCGCGGCGTCGAACGTCGTTTCGGCATGATTCGACCGCTATCGCGAGCATGAATTCTACGCGGCATATCCGGGCACGAGATCGTTCCGGTATCTTGCGTCGGTTGGCGCGGCAGTGAGCACGGAACGCGAGCATGGAGTTAAGCTTCTGTCTCACGCATAACGTCACCAATCACCCGGCGGCGACGAGAGATTGTCCACTTGAAAACGCCCGACTTCGCCGCTCGGGTGCATTGGATGGTTCGCCAATCACCTGTTGGCTCTACGCCATTCAAAGGCGTACTGAGCAACTTGGGCAGCTGCTGCCGCAACAACTCCTGACCAGTCGGTCGATATACCTGGTGCCCCCTCGGTTTGAAACGCAGTGCATTTTGATGTGACAACCGACCCCGCATCCAATGCCTCGCCAGTATTTGGGTGAGGGATCGATAACTTGGCAATACCGGATGGATTCAAAAAGAAGCCGGTTTTGTGAAGTGAAAGTTCAGCGAAGTGAATGTAACCACCCGATTCAACGACTGTTGCGTGGACGGAAGCGAAGACCAGTTCACGCTCACCAGCCACCACTCGTTTGCCCGCTGCAGCGCGATGTTCTTCGGGTGTCATGACATTCACGTCGAAACCCTCCTCCTCAAAGCGTTTGCGTACAGCCTGGTGCAATTTGGTCAGTTGTTCGTCCGCGACTGACGGACGCACCGTGACAACTAGGTCAAGATTTCTGGATGAGCCTTCAAGCGAAGGAACGACATCATTCCACTTTTGGTGATCATTGGCTCTTAACCAACTCGGGACCAGGAGGACTATTGCGAAGAGCACAAACGCTCGTTTAGTGGTCATAGCAGACATCCGTTAAAGGCGATTGACATGGCGAACGGCACGGATCACCGGGCGGCGGGAGAACGGTCTCCACTTCAACAAACCGCACCACCGCCGCTCCGTGTGCATCCGATGGTTATTGCCAACTTCGTCAATGGGGTCGGCGAGAAACAAACGGTGGCTTGCCTCCAAAGTCGTTTTCCCGCCACCCATGGTATCCCATGCACATCCCATCGCCATCAGATAGGTCGATGTTCGCTTTTAATTTGTCAGTTGTGTTGCACGTGAGTTCAACAGCGACGCGGAGATTAACGCGATTTTTGTCATTCGCCATTCCGCCGGTAACGCCATCTAGAACCATCATCAAGCCGTACACGGCGTCGTCTATTCCTTTTTCGGCTGCGGCACGCGCCTCATCATCGAGCGATGGATCGATCTGTTGCCGCGCGTATTCACGCATGTCCTGGAACAATATGAACCCCGCAGCATGCTGAAGCCACAGCTCTCGTTCGCGTGGATCGGTCGGCGGTGTCGAGAGTTGATAATCGGCTGTAGACATCGTGTCGCTGTTCGTAGTCGGTAACTCGATGGCAATAACGTTTGCGATATGCGGGCGGTGGCGAGCGATGTGATTGGAACGCCAAGTTGGTCTCCACCACCGCTCCGTCATCATCGCATGGTTATCGGAAATACTTTCGTGGATCCAATCGAGTGACATGGATCAGTCGAGCGACGATAACGAGCACACCGATACGTGAGGAAGCGATGGGTACGATGTCGATGCAGAACGTCACAGGATTGTATCAGGCGGAATCGACATCGTTCGCGTCGTTTCCGGGAGTCGATGCAGCGATGAAACGTTGGAGTCGCGGTGAGGCGATCGGTTGGCAACCGGAACGCAGTCCGTTCGTCCGAAAGGTTGACGACCGTTCGCATGACCGCGACGGATGTTGCTGGATCGAGCAACGGATTGTGCCGATCGACCGACCGCATTTGTGTCGTCCATTGTGTCCAGCGTCGATTGGTTTGATGTTCGCTGTGTTGAATGTTTCCATTGTGTCATCGTTGAACCGTCGAGCAGACGGTCACGAGCATCAATGACGGCGTGGTGTGCAACCAAGATCGGCATCGCTACGTCCTGCATTGATCGCCGCGATAACGACCCGCATCACCGGGCCGGCGAGGAAAGCTATCCCCTTGAAACTGGCTCGACCGCCGGCTCCGGTGCATGCGATGGTTCGTCGCTTCCGTGCGGTGTTGAACCAGCCGACCCTTTTGACCAACGTTGCGAAGGACGTTCGACAAACCGCCAGAATACATATGCAGCGATGATCGAAACGGCCAGTGCCGCGACGATAGCAGGATACCGATATGCTAGTGATTCAGGTAGCCGATCTGCAAGGTTGATAATGCGTCCGCCGATTGGAACATGCAAGAGATACAGCGAATACGAAATCGTTCCAAGGAAAGACAACGGGATGAAGAATCTCGGAAGTTCCCGATCTCTTGTGAGTACGATTGCGCCTGCGGTAATTGATCCCACAACTGTTTGCTGGAGACCAACAATTGAGTGCGAAAGTGAGATGATAAGTGTAAGGAACAAAAGAAACGGAAAGTTAGGTAGCAGACCAACGTAGAATTGGAATGCAACCATTCCAATGGCAAAGAGCGGAAGCCAATGAGGGAGCAGAGCTGAGTTGCCAAGCCCGGCAAATCCGAGAGAAGCGATAAGCAATGCACTGCTATAGCGGATGTAAGTGTTGGTGTGAGCGAGGAGTGGAAATGCAATCGCTACGAATATGTAGTATTGAAATTCAATTGCTAATGTCCAAAACACCGGATTCAACCACCCGTAATCAAGGATGGCATTCAAGTAAGCGACATGTGCCAAGAGTTTTGGCCAACTGAGGTCCAGTGGTCCACCACGAAAGCCGGGTACTTGCATCGAGAGTTGATGCAGCAAAATTACAAGAACGATGCAGGCAAAAAAGGGTGGCTCAAGCCGTTTGAGGCGACGGATGAAGAATCGTCCACTGTCGCGCAGTTTGTAAGAACGCAAATGCAATGAATATGGAATGACAAATCCCGAGATGACGAAGAATGCTTCAACGCCAAGCCAGCCGAACGACCCAATTGCGGCAACGGGATCGACCGAGCTTAGGAATCCAGCGTTTCCGTGGCTGAAATGGAACAGACAAACGGCAAAAGCAGCGATTCCTCGGAGCGGGCCAAGTATGGGGATGTGGTGTGAGGCGCGTGAGCTAATGAAGTTTCTCCTGCGACGAACGTTTGGCATAACCGGGTCGCCGCGGTTGATGTTCCATTTGAAAACGCGTTACCGGCGACTCCGCGTTCATGCCTTGGTTATGTTGCGTTTTCGGCGGTTGCGTTTGTCGTATCGTCCGAGTCAGCAACCACACCATCGGGACGCCGCCGCCAATGAATGGCGCATTGTAGCATCGCGACCATGAGTAGGGTAGCGATCAATGGCAGCAACCAACCCATCACGAGCAGCGCGGCGTTCATACCCACGCCATCGTACATATAGTCATCACGTTGACGCGCCAACTCTCGTAGTGCCGGAAGATTGAATTGCATCCTGAACTCAAGAGTCGCGAACCAAGAGGCGAGGATGGCAAGCGGTATGCGAAGACCCAACGAACGTTTGTGCGGCGGTGTTGCCGGCGTGAAAATGAACAGTGCGGGGATTACG
The DNA here is from genome assembly GCF_020966775.1 of Rhodopirellula halodulae. NCBI lineage: Bacteria > Pseudomonadati > Planctomycetota > Planctomycetia > Pirellulales > Pirellulaceae > Rhodopirellula > Rhodopirellula halodulae. The sequence goes on from NZ_JAJKFV010000025.1 coordinate 6,754, forward strand.
AACAGGGACGCCGTCATGCCCCAGTCGCCAATGGTGGCGCAAAGTCGAGCTGGGAGCAGGCGGTCCGGGTTCAGCAATCCAAGCCCGACGTCAATCGCAATTGCGCCAACAATGAATCCGCCAATTGCGGTGAGGGTTCGCATGTCATCGCAACATAACGATTGGGATCACGTGGTCGCCGCCAACGACTTACCACTTCAAAAAACTCGACGCGGCGACTCACGTGCATCCCTTGGTTCGCCGCTCCTTGGTCGCACAGCAGTCTACGGTGCTCCCATCGATTGTATCGTCTGGTTCTGTTCAAGTCGACGAAAGCAATTCCTGAGATGTCTTGATGCAGTCTGAACACGCGAAGTGTTGATTGTCGATCGTCTGCAGCGTCCGGTTTGGAAGCCACTCGCCACACAGGACGCAGACATGCAATCTTGTTTCAACGTTTGGTGGATCATACGGATTTGCCCTGTCCAGCGCACGAGCAAAGACTGGTCCGGCTTGCACGGGATCGGTGTCCGACATGCGGGTCAGGCACGATGAACATACCAGGAAATCATTTGGCCCTTCAACAAACGGACCCGCATCAAGATGTGACGCCGTGCAGATCGTGCACCGGTGTATTGGTCCATTGCCGAATGCCTGCTGGAAGATGTTGCGAACGCGATTCAGCATGATTCAGTCGGCGAACGGCAGCCGTCACCGGGCGGTGGCGAGAGATGTCAATGGAAAGTGTACCAACTCTCCACCACCGCTCCGTGTGCACGGCATGGTTATGCGTTTCCGCGGCAGCCAAACGCAATCACGAGCATGGAGTGGAGTAGAGGGAGGATTGTCAGCCAAGCGATTGGTTTTGATCGGAGTCGGTGAAGTTAAGAGCACTCGAGAGTCAGTCGGTTCAGCATCGACGAGTCATGGACGCGGTGTCGAACGTCGTTTCGGCACGGTTCGAGCGCAATCGCGAGCATGGATTTCACGCGGCATTTCCGAGCACGAGATCGTTCCGGTATCCAGCATCGGTTGGGTCTGTATTTATTGCTGATCGCGAGCATGCATCCGAGCTTTGGTCTCACGCATAACGGCGGACATCACCGGGCGGTGGAAGCCAACGTGATTGGAAAGTGAAACAGGTCTCCACCACCGCTCCGTGTGCATGTCATGGTTATCCATTGGTTTCGTTGCGATACCTATCTCGTTCGCGTGCTAGCGTCGCATCTGTCGCATGTCCAAGCCAGTAGCCGACCAACGATGGCGTGCCATAGGCATGGAACCAAAATGACCCTAGAGTGACAAATGAAATCGCGTGGACAAGGAAGAGGGTTCCGTGACGTTCAGGTGTAGCTTCGAAATAGATAAGCGAGCCAAGGCATACGACCGCGGTGAGCGTGGAAAGTGTACTCGCCATTGCGGAGTTGCGAAGACGGATTCTACGCTTGCAAGTCTTGCACCGAGAAAACGGGAGTGCGAGACGAAAGCGGTTTAGGGTTCCGCCGCACACAGGGCAGCAATTCCGTCTGTTCCGCGTTTTGGATGACGGCGAGACTTGCGGTGTCAGGTAGGGATTAGGACCGGTGCTCACGGCTGATATTTCAGTCGGATAACGGTAGGGTTGACCGGGGCCGAGCGAAAGATCAACCATTTCAAAAAGACGCTTTCGAGGCCTCCGCGTCCAACCCATTGTTACCCGCTTTTGCCTGTCGCCGGTGGCTGGTAAGGATTGCCACTTTCGAGGGCGGCTGGGACGGTGTCAGGGAAAACAGCTTCGGATTCCGTTGACGTCCCACGAGTGACGATTGAGAACAACATGCGTCCAGTCCATCGAATTGCTGAGCATGTTAGAAAACAGATCGTTGCCCAAACAAACGTGATTGGAATGCCCGTGATTGGGGCAAACGCCCGCCCCGTGTCGCTAGTCACCGCATCCATTGCGCGTTCCGCGTCAGCGGTCATCTCGGATTCGCTGAAGCTACCATCACCATCAAGATCATACTCGTACAATTCGAGTTCAAGCTCGAAGCTGATGACCTGGACGCTTACGATCAGGGTGATGTACGCAATTAGGCATGCTGCAAAGAATGCTAACACCCAGTGCAGGCGACGCTTGCCGAGCAACGCGTTCGCAGTCCAGACCGCCGCTGGCATAGCGAGGTAAACAAGTGGCAGAAGCTTCGTTAACGGCATTCGTGATGCAGGTCCGGCAGCTGGTCTTCAGTCGGGTAACGAGCCGGATCAGCGGGGACCGGGAGTTAAGCATCCATTCGTGAAAACTGACCACCGGTCCTCCGTTGCATCCGATGGTTACCCGCCGTCTGTTGTGTTGGCGAAAATATCCGCGTTGGTAATCAACGGGTCGTCATTCCAGGAGACAATATCGGCCCCAAATACAATACGCAATCGATCCGCAGATTCGGGGTCAAGTCGAGTGTGTGGAACGTGCAGCATCTCCAATCGCGGCAGTGATTTCAAGCGAACCAATCCGTCATAGCTGACCGGAGATCCGTAAAGCGTCACAACGCGAAGTTCAGGTAATAGCACCAAAGTATCTACAACGCGATCGTCCAGATTAACGCAGTTGGTGAAGGCAATGTGAGTCAGTGTGGAAAGCTCATTGATTGCTGGCAAATCGCTCGGACGAACGCTTGATTCATCGAACAGGATCAGGTCAGGCGTGAGGAAGAAATGGTCGCCAAGAAGTCGTCGCAGGAGAACTGGTCCGGGAGTTGGAAACCCGGTTCCGCGGTCAGTGTGGTGGTCCCATTCGTGCGCATATCCAACAACACCACCCAACTGTTGGATGCGACGAATGAGAGTTGCCTGCCGTTGCGATCGGATCCAACGCCGATGCACCAACCAAAACCCTGCACCAGACGCTGCGACAGCAGCGAGCAGGGCCCGTAGCGAAAACTTCAATAGTTGGCGACGTGGTAGCATCGCGACGATTGCATCACCTTCAGTCGGGTAACGGCACCGATCACCGGGCGGCGGCGAACGATTCTCCATTGGAAAAAGCTGGCCACCGCCGCTCTGGTGCATCGTATGGTTATCCGTCGTTAATCGCATGAAGCCACCTTCCGCAGCATTCGCGACTCCGCGACGATGGCATTCTCGGCGTGACCATGGAAAGTCGCCTTTCCGATCATGGTGAGTCCGTCATTCTGCACATTGAAAATGTAACTTCCGGTATCAAACCCGCTACCTTTCTGATCTTCAAAGAGGAGGACAACTCTCTGCCCGTGTATAAAGCCACGGTACCCGAATTGGCGTTCGATTTGCTCTCCACTGCGGTTCTTTCGCCGCGTACTGGTTCCTCGGAGTTCGGCCCCAAATTGCTTCAATACTAACGAGCCGACTTCGACTTCAACGCCGTCTCGTTGTTCCACAATCGTCCACGACCCAGACACTCGAATACCGTTATAGGTCATGAAATTGCGGACAGTCGGCCATCCATAGCCAGTCCAGCAGGCAACGATGCCGGTCGCGACGATACTGGAAAGCACTCCGAGAATGAAGCCAGATAGCAAGGTGTGCTCCTGTAGTTAAAGATCGGATAACGGCGGACATCACGGGGCACGGAAGGTTGATTGTCCACTGCGAAAAACGCCGCAAACCGTGCTCCCGTGCATGTCATTGTTCTGGCTCTTCCTCTCCTCATGATCGAGCGTCGACGTTGACGTCGTCAAGATGCATGCTGCGCGTTTCACCTTGCTCGTTGGCCTGCCAGATCTCTCCAGTCTCTGTACAGAAACAGGAAAGCCAACCACCTTTGCAGGCTCCCGTATCGATGCAAACAGACGAATCATTGCCGATTGGGAGCCCGGAGTCCTGCGACTTGTGTCCGCAAACCAGAAACTTGCCGGACTTGTGGCCCGGGAATCTTTCTGAGTAGCGATCCCAGTAAAGCGACCAGTCAGTCTGCTCGTCCATTGGAGTGTTGGGGGCGACAGTCGCATGTACAAAGATATGAATCTCGGTCTCGTAGTACGGTCGCAATCTTGCAAGAAAATCCGAGTGTGTAGGTGGGATATCGTCCAAATCAGGGATGTCGTTGTCTTCTGTCGCGTACGAGTCAAGCGTTTCGACACCGCCAAATTGGCCCCACTTGAGTTTGTCGCTCACGTTGATGCGTGCGTTCAACATCATCACATCGTGATTGCCACGAAGTGCCACGAGAGAACTCGATTGGCCAAAGGCGATGAGCCAATCGATTACGGAACGCGTGTCGGGTCCGCGATCAACGTAGTCGCCGAGCGTCACTACTGTGTCAGAGCCACGCAGGTCGACAAACGCGACCAAGGAGCGGAGAGCGTCAATACATCCGTGAATGTCTCCGATTGCGAGGTGTCGTGTCATTGATTGGGGTCGGCTTCAGTGCCAGAACGGTCAGCATCACCGGGCGGTGGAAGCCAACGTGATTGGAAAGTGAAGTCGGTCTCCACCACCGCTCCGTGTGCATGCAATGGTTATGCATTTCCGCGGCAGACGAGCGTGATTGCGAGCATCGAGTGGAGCAGGTGTTCGATTGTCAGCCAAGCGATTCATATCGATGAAAGTCGGCGAGGTCATGAGGAGTCGAGTGACAGTTGGTTCAGCGGCGAAGAGTAACGCAGGCGGTGTCGAACGTCGTTTCGGCACGGTTCGAGCGCAATCGCGAGTTCGAATTCTACGCGGCATTTCGGAGCACGAGTTCGTTCCAGTATCGAGCATCGGTTGGGTCGGCGGTGAGCACCAATCGCGAGCATGAAGTTAAGCTTCTGTCTCACGCATGACGTCACCAATCACCCGGCGGCGACGAGAGATTGTCCATTGTAAAACGCCCGACTTCGCCGCTCGGGTGCATTGGATTGTTACCCGCTATTGTAGATTTACACAGCCTGTTTTCGAACCTCAAATTGTTGCCGAATTTCGGGCAGCGCAAGCAGTCGAAGAGCCCAGATGCCAAAGGGTATGCCGACAAAGACCAAAGGTGTAATGATCGGTATGCAAGACAAAATCGCCCCCAGTCGAGCGAGCGTGTAGGACTTGAAGTGTCCCATCTGTGCACCGCCGATGCAGATAAGCACAGAGGTCGCCAGTTGGAAACCGTTCACCGCCGAAAGCAGTATTGCATCCTCATGGGCACTGCCTCGTGCTTGCTGAATCAATCCCGAGACGAGAGGAATTGCGACGAATACTGCTTGAATTGACGACATGACAATCAATGCGGTCGCCGGCCGAGCCACACGTTGTCGAAGAGTGTCAGGTGCTGCATCGGTTTTCGTCGGTTCGTACGGATTCAGGTCTACGGACAATTTTATCTCGTTCGGGTAACGTTTGCGATATGCGGGCGGTGGCGAGCGATGTGATTGGAATGCCAAGTTCGTCTCCACCACCGCTCCGTCATCATCGCGTGGTTATCCAACGGATACTGTGTCGCGTGGCCAGCGAAGACGATCGACCAGCCGACGAAGGACTGCACGATCTTTTGGCGTGTATGTGCCATTACTTCTTCCCCAGTGGAATCGTGCAAGCTGAATGCCCCCATGCATTCGCCTACAAACTCCGGCTCGACGTCAGTGAGATCAACGGATGCCTGTTTAGATCCAAAAATGAAAGTCGGTCCTGAAAGCGTTTTTCCCTCGATGTTGATATCAAATTTGCGAATGTCGACAACGGTTGCCCAGAATGCTGCACGTATTACCACGATGAATACGGCCCAGTCGTAGGGGATTCCTAACCATTCGGTTAGGCAGTAGATCGCAACGCCGATGGACAAACTGCTGATGGTTGTAGTGGCGAAAAATCGCTATCGGCTAGCCGCGAAGGTCAAGTTTGTTCTTGGGGGAGCGTTCACGATTGTTGAACGGGATAACGACGGACATCACCGGGCGGTGGAAACCTATGTGATTGGAAAGCGAAGCAGGTCTCCACCACCGCTCCGTGTGCATGTCATGGTTATCCAAGATTCTGAGGAATGGCGAAGAATGTCGAACAGACCAACACAATCTCGAAAGACGCGGTGAGGGAGTCGGCACAGCGAAGTCGCGGATGGCGTCCGGGACGAAACACAAAACAGACCAGAGTGTAGCCGAGCACTGCGGAGCTCATCAGGCGTGCGATCGAAGCCAATGGTACAGGAGCGAAAAGCGGTGCGTGCCAGAGCTCGGACGATTCGGGAGTCTGCATCGCTGGCAGCATGATGAGCACTAGCAAGTAGTACAAGTAGATGTATCCGACAATCACGAAATGGCAGGGTGACGTCAGGTAGTGAGACTGAATCGCGGTTCCATTGTATGGATGGCGTTTGGTTTGCGCCCGGAAATGATCCAGCGTGTAGAGTGCGAGTGTGCAAGCAGTGATGAGTAGCACTAGCATGAGATCATTTGCAAATCGTCAACGTTTTCGATGTCTCCATCCAAAGAGATAGCGACGCTTGTTCCACTGTCGACCAGCAGCGTGTATCGGATAACGGTCAGCATCACCGGGCGGTGGAAGCCAACGTGATTGGAAAGTGAAGTAAGTCTCTACCACCGCTCCGTGTGCATGCAATGGTTATTCGTGACGGAGCACTCACTGGTGAGCCAATCGTTCGAGCAGTTACTCCGAGTCCGGTGGTACGGCGGAGCGATTGCCAGAGAACAATAGTCGGAATGAAGAAATGGAACCTAGTAGGCAAGAAACGTATCCGGCGAATTGCAGAAACAAGCCCAGGAGACGTAGTGGCGGATTGAATTTGGTAAAGGTTCCCGTGGATGGATCGGTCGCTTGTTCTCCGAAATGGACTAATGCGACATGGTTGATCAAAGAGCCAGCCCCGACGAGTAGCACTGCGATAGCGTAAGATCTCGACCATGCAGCGGGACGAGTTAGAGACGCAACGATTGCCAAAGGGATGAGGCTCGCCAATGCCAGTGGGCCAAACCACTGTATCAGGTTAAAGAGGATGTACTGCGGGGTCATCTGGGATTTACTGAGAGCATTCTCTTACACGAATAACGTCGGACATCACCGGGCGGTTGAAACCGGCGTGATTGGAAAGAGAAGCAGGTCTCCACCACCGCTCCGTGTGCATGTCATGGTTACCCTGCGATTTCTGGAAAGTAGCCACTGGGGCCGACACCAACCGCCTCGAATGTACGACCACTTGGGTCGTCCGAGTCCTGGCTTGCGTCAGGAACAACAGAACGCCAGAGGCTGAGTTGAAGCGTCGGGAAGACGTACGTGTAGCCGGGTTCGGGAGCACTAGTATCGTACGGAGCCAACTTTTCAACGTGGGCAACGGCGGAATCGGCATCCAGTTCGTGAAGGCATTCGCCGTCGAGCAAAGCTCGAAAGTTTTCGGATTCGGCGATTTCGATGAAAGCAACCTTGCCAGCAGCATCAAAATCGATCGCCAAACCTTCGAGGTACCATTCGCGTTCTTCGTCGGCGTCGCCATCGTGTGGGCCGATAAGTTGGCGGACGTCCGCCCGTGTCATGCCGAATCGAATCGGTCCAACGCCCACCGTCGGGAGTATGTCGAACGCTTTCATGGATTTTCTTTATCCGGGTAACGGTAGCCGTCACCGGGCGGTGGCGAAAGATATGAATGGAAAGTGTACCAACTCTCCACCACCGCTCCGTGTGCACGGCATGGTTATGCATTTCCGCGTTAGCCGAGCGCAATCACAAGCACGGAGTGGAGAAGAAATTCGATAGTCCGCCAAGCGATTCATTTCGATGAGAGTCGTTGAAGTCACGAACGGCCGAGTGTCAGTCGGTTCAGCGTCGACGAGTCATGGACGCGGTGTCGAACGTCGTTTCGGCACGGTTCGAACGCAATCGCGAGCATAAGCTTCACGCGGCATTTCCGAGCACCAGATCGTCCCAGTATCCAACACCGGTTGGATCTGCAGTGAGCATCAATCGCGAGCATGAAGTTGAGCTTCTGGCTCACGCATAACGTCGGACATCACCGGGCGGGGAGAGTAAAGGTTTCCATGTCAAATCCGGCCGCAAGCCCCGCTCCGCGTGAATGCCATGGTTATGCGTGATTCCCTCACGGGGAGAAGTCGAACCAATCAAAAAGCGACGACATGTCAATATCTGGCCATTCGAGCCACGACAAGTTGATGTCGAACCAGGAGAATGTACCGCCCGATGCAAGATCTGTCAGGACCGATGCCTTCATCGCAGCGTAGTCGCACACTTCACCAGCGGCGTCGTGGATCGCTTTGAAATCTTCTGGCGTCGTGAAAAGACAGTACGCCCAACAGTGAATGTCAATCGGGTAGCCTCGAGACTCAGCCGCCCGACGCACCTCGGCTGGCTTGTAATACTTATTCTTTCCGTGAGCGCGTACGAGCGCTTCACCGACGTCGCCGATGAATTTTTTCTTGTTGTTTGGCTCAATGTGGCACGCTGGCATAGCACTCAACTCACTGCTTACGCATAACGGTAGGGTTCAGCGGGGCCGCGCGAACGACCCACCACTTCAAAAACGTCGAGTCGCGGCCTCCGTTGCAACGCATGGTTATTTGGCGGTTTCGGCGGACCCGCCTGAAGTATTGGGCGTCTCGTTCAGGCGAGCAATCAGTTTCCCAAATTCGACACGGTACATATTGTACGCAGGTTTGTGCGGGACAATCCCATCAAATTCCACCCAGTTCATTCTCGCAAGTTCTGCTGGGTCAGCGTTGAAGTTGATGTCGACCAGATTGCGCAGTTCGTAAGGGGTTAGGTCGCGTAAATCAGGAGCTCGCCCGAAAATTGATTGTGACTCTTCGATCGTAGACGCGTCGCCCGAGAAGGGATTAGCCGTTGCTGAGAATGGATCAGCCTTTGGTTCTTTGTGTTTTTGTTGCACCTCGCCAATAACGTCGGCGATATCGTCGCCTAACTCGCTCCAGTTCCGGGGCCATCGGTGCGTTCGAGCGTAGAACCGATCAACAGCCGCCGCAGCGATCGCCGCAGCGTCGTTGTGAACCTCAGCTTCGGGGTTTCCTTGCTCCGGATCAATAATGCGCGATTGCGTGAGCGAAGCAAGGAATGGAAAGCACAAGAGGTACGCGAGCAATAGTCCGGCGCCTCCCAAGTATGATCGACGCGACAGAAGCCAAGCGATCAAACCAATAGCGATCAACGCCAAGATTGCGGCAGCGACATATAGAAGCAGTTGATTCTGAAATGCGGCGTCCCGAAACGGGATCGTACGTTCGTCGACGGTGTTGTTTACGTTCGCCCAGTACCGCGCGAAAGTCGCCATCGGCACCGCAACGGCGGCGACAGCGATCAACAGGTGACGCAATCCAAATGCGTGTCGTTGTGAGCGTGACGGCGTTTGGTCTGTGGATTCTGTCATGCGTGCCAGTCCAAATAACGGTACGGATCACGTGGTCGCCGCGAACGACTAACCACTCCAGAAAACTCAACTCGGCGACTCATGTGCATCCGATGGTTCGCCCTTATCGTGGCGTGCCGAGGTGATGCTAGAGTTGGTCTCTGGAGTCGACATCCACACGAGTATACCGACCACGCCAAATATTGTTGCCAAAATCACAGTAACGATTGGCAAGTAGATATGGACACCACCGACGGCGCGGACTCGTTGCTCCACTGAGTAATCGGGAATGTGATGTTCCGTCCTCACTGCTTCTAGTCGTTCTTGGTCGATCAGGCGGTAAGAGCCTATCCGGAAACTGGTATTTGCTGAAAGCCTGATAAACGCGATACTTTGAGCTCCTCGAAGCAACGGAGTGTGCGATGACCGATGGCAACCGAAAAC
>NZ_JAJKFV010000026.1 GCF_020966775.1 Rhodopirellula halodulae
CGTGTCCGTATCAAGTTCCTTCGACAAGGATCGGAGCACGATCTTGCCGGTTGATGTTGGCACACTCGTGGCGGTCGGTTGCATTTCAGTCGGATAACGTCGGCAATCACCCGGTCGCGACGAGAGATTGTCCATTGCCAAAACGCCCGACTTCGCGACTCGGGTGCATTGCTTGGTTCGCCGCAAATACTACGAAACCCAGGACTCTCCATAGTCGATGATTCTCCAATTGCCGTCAATCTTCTCATATGTTCGCGTTGATGCGCCACCACCCAGCGGGCAACACCAGACGCCGGTCTGAACCTCGGCCTCCGTTTCGGATACCCATCGACGAATTGTGACCCATTCCATCCAGGCACGAGCATCGGAATCCTTTGTCAACACATGACCGTCTTTGAGATACGCATCGGTTGCAGGCCTATACCAAGTATTGAGCTCTGGATGCTCATGCAGGAAATCCGTTGGTATATTGCGCCAGTTGCCCGTATCGGCCCATTGATCCATTGGCGTCAATGTCAGGCAGTAGATTCGCCCATCAGGCTCATCTAGATCGACGTACTTTTCAGGCTCCTCAAGTTCGGAAAGCAAGTAGCTATAGAGGTCGCCCTGGCGTTCCGACAGCTCTGCGGGCGTCCAGTTCGACGAGACATCAGCTTGTGATGGGTTTTCGTTCTGTGAACTGCAGCCGCAAGACAAAAGCGTGATTGCGATCAGCGGAAAGATACGGATTGCCATGATTTGAGGACTCTCATGTCGGCGAACGGCAGAATTCATGGGGAACGGGCGAAAGACATGCAAGCAGACCATTAAACACGACTCCCGTTCTCCCGTGCAATTCATGGTTCGTCGTCAGATCCTCCTCTCGGATCACCAAGGTCGTCCTCCCTTTGATCTTCACCTTCCCCATCTTGTGGGCCCGTCACTGACTCGTGTTTAACCCAGATGTCCGGACGCAATTTCATCAACTGTCGAACCCCTGACTCACTGAGGTTCGCACTCTCTGCAACCACCCCTTGCAGGCCCTTAATCCGGGCGAGCGCAGGAACGGAAGCATCCGAGACATGGGTTCCAGTCAAGTCCACCATGTTAAGGTTCGGAATCGCAGAAAGTACTTCGATTCCCGCGTCGGAAACCTTGGTGCCATCCAATTCCAGATAAAAGACGTTGGGCAGCAATACGATCTCTCTGAGGTGGCGATCAGATACGGTGCTATCGGTAAAGTCGAGATGGGTAAGCGTTGGATATTTCTCTATACCATCGAGTGACTTGACGTTGAGGAAACAGGCCATGTCAGGAATCGATGTACCCTCCGTAAAGCCAACAAAGTACGCTCCTTTCTGTTCCAAGTCCGCAGTTATGTTTTGGCGCATACGCTCATTAGTTGTGAGATTGCCGGGACCGCATCCAGCAATCAACGTCACGACAGCGATTGCGCAATGACCAAAAACGCGTGCAATAGGTCTCATGTTAATGCGACGAACGTTGGTGTTGACCGAGATCGCGCCTTGTGTCTTCCATGTCAAAACCGCCACATCGCGATCTTCGGTCCAACACATGGTTATCCGGCGTCGTGAATTCAAATCCGAAACGCAATTTTTCGCGAAATTACTGGAAGAGCGACGCCGGTGCGAAGGCGCGAGCTTTCCATTAAGCAACACAGGATACCGATTGTGACTGATGGCAGGACCGATCCATCCCCCAACCAATTTACCATCTTTGGGTGGCTTGACATCCGGATCGAAGTGGGCGTTGTACTGAACGACCCAATACCACCGATCATTTTCGGAACGCACCAACGTAGCGCCGGCGAGTTCAAAAACATACCATTCGGTTCGTCCGGTCGGAATGATTTTGTTGTGGTACGTGGCTGCGACCCGTATTGCGTTGGCCGCCGAGACGGGCACTTCATCCGATAGCGGATTCCACGCTGGCGTCGTTGCGAGGATTTCGGGGGTAACGGTGAAAACGTCGTCCGATCCTTCTGGGCAGTAGTTATCGGCTTGAAGCACAGTGTTAGCGATTGCAAGAATTGCCACAAGAATCAGGTATCGCATTTCAGGTTTCAATCGAGTTGGCACTTACTTCAATCGGGTAACGGTAGAATTCACGGGGGACGGGCGAACGATTTGCAAGCAGACCATAAAACACGACTCCCGTCCTCCCGTGCAATTCATGGTTACCCGAATTGCCGCATCCTATTCCTAAAACAAAATCTGTGCGTTCTCCAATTGGATCTACAAAAAGTCTTACGCGATCTCCTAGAGGAACGATTCTCACAACCGCTTGAAGCGGGTCACACATTATACCGGTCGAGAGATAAAAGTGGTCACGATCGCTTGATTCATCCGGACCGAAGAGTGTGGTTGGCCTGAGCGTGCCGTTTCGGAAACGAGTAGCCCAGGTGTTAGGTGTTGCGGCTACAGTCCACTCGGGATCGGAAGAATTGCCGGGTGACGCAATAACCCACAGTCCATCGTCCGACGGGTAGAAGCGAGATGGCAGCTCGACAAGCGCAGCAGCATCGACAAGCCTTCCGTCAGCGACGAGACCAGCAAACCTGGCCGGAACAGTGACATCATTTTCTGGAGTGTCATCGACAACTGGCGCCCCACACCCAACGACGCACACGATAAGACTGGCCTGCAGTAGCTTAGCGTGTGAGATCATGGCTACTCTTTCGGGTAACGATTAGCATCACCGGGCGGTGGAAGCCAGCGTGATCGGAAAGAGAAGCAGGTCTCCACCACCGCTCCGTGTGCATGCGATGGTTATCCATTGACATGGTAGATGTAGTGGTTTGACGAACACGCTACCAACAGAATGGATCTTGCGATTATATCTTCGATCTGAGTGACAGGGCCAGATATTCAGTGCGCAGTTCTTCCACCTTCGACATCTTAAGAAAACGGAGCCTATAACGTGGCCATGGCTTCCCGAGCCAAATCGCAATCAGTGGTGACACGAGAGAGTTCAGTAGGATGACGGCCGGAAAGTGCAGGATTTGATCGTCTAGAATTGGGAACAGACGCGGCAAACCAAAAACGGCCCCAAATAGTAGCACTACCGAAACAAGTTCAACGATTTCCGGTGTTTTCAGTGAAAGCAAAAGCTTGCAGTTTGGGCACTCGACAGTTCGGTACGCACAACGCCAGCGGCTCGTCTCCCAACTGCAGATAGGGCAGCAACTTCTTGCGTTGGTGTTGGCACCCGGCGTATGTGTAGGCGATGTGTACGGATTCAATGCCACAGAAGTGGGATAACGGCAGCGATCACCCGGCCGCCGCGAGAAATCAACCATTTGTGAAAACACTACTCGGCGGCTCGGTGTGCATCGCATTGTTCCCCGCATTTGCAATTGTCCGGAGTAGGCCCCATAAACGCGTACCGCGCAAAGTCTAGCAAGCCAGAGAACCGGAAACCAGAATCGACGTAATGTTCGATCACGTAGAACGCGAAGTAATAAGCACGGCAAAAAGCCCACACAGCAATTGCAAGCAGAGCGACGTATCGCATATCTGGAAGCTGAACAGCCAACAGAATTGAGGCGAGCAAGCCAAGAGCTACAAAAAGCGTGCCCTTCAGCCATATGATTCGGGGATTTGTTAGGTTTGCCACGCTGGTATCTCTCAATCAAGAAAGGCGTCGAGCTTTTTTGAATGCCGTGAGGATTGGACACGCCTGATACGCTTGTTCCTTTGTGACGCATCGGAGCGGTATCACAGCGGAGAATGGTCTGCCGGGGAACGGCACGGATCACGTGGTCGCCGCGAACGACTAACCGCTCCAGAAAACTCAACTCGGCGACTCACGTGCATCCGATGGTTCGCCCTTATCGTGGCGTGCCGAGGTGATGCTAGAGTTGGTCTCTGGAGTCGACATCCACACGAGTATACCGACCGCGCCAAATATTGTTGCCAAAATCACAGTAACGATTGGCAAGTAGATATGGACACCACCGACGGCGCGGACTCGTTGCTCCACTGAGAGCCTATCCGGAAACCGATTCAGGTTGTAAGTCGATATTTGAACGGAGGTTGGTCGCCAGCGGGTGCAAGTCTTCGGAGCATCCGTCCGATTGATGCGATGC
>NZ_JAJKFV010000027.1:0-2536 GCF_020966775.1 Rhodopirellula halodulae
TGCCCATCCATGGCGGGCCCTCCTTGAATTTGAGTACCTGTGAAATACCAACTCAAGGATGGTCCGCTCTTTTCATGCCAAATTGGTTTTCGGATAGGTTCTAAATGCTTCTGGGGCGGTGGTTGGTTTGTGACCGACCAGCCATCACGCATTTCCTGCCCCCGTTGTCACGACAACAATCTGACTTTGCACGCAATTTCACACTTGGACTTTGCGCCCTCGAATGAGATTCCGTCTATCGGTGACCTTGTTCACTGCGAATTGCAGACTAAGGGCAAGGTGTTGATTCCGGACACGTACACTGAATCTGCGATGATATGGTTTCGCAAGACACCGCGTCTCCCAATTGGGACGCGTATTTCCGCGAGAGTTTGCGATATCAAAACACGGCCGCCAGTAGATCCCGTCGTGCGGGATCGATACCACACTGCGATACGTGAACTTGAACTTGACTTCATCGCTCAACTAAACTGCGGGTAACCACGCGATGGACGCGGAGCCGCCGACATCGCGTTTTTGGAATGGATGATCGACCGCGGCGGCCCGGTCATCGCAACCGTTACGTGGTCAAATTTGAACGCACACCGTATACCCAGCATCATTCTCCTCTTGCTCTTGAGCATTGCCGCTTGCAGCCAATCTCGAGATATCCCGCTAGTGGAACGGCTCGCAGTCGAATTGCGAAATCCCGAGTATCGCTGGGATGGACCGTGCAGTCGCGAGGACCGGATACCAGTACTGCATGCGGCACGCGCTCTCGCTTTTATCGGTGACCACGCTGTCCCTACACTTCTCGACGCCGCGGAGGATCCGACCGTAGATATCATCTCTGTTTATGATGCACTCTCTGAAATTGGACTCCCGGTGTCGCTCTACCACGACGAACTTATGGCCCGCGATGCATCGCAGCTCGAGCATTGGTGGCATAGAAACAAAGATCTGACGCGTGCCGCTCGAAACGAACACCGGTCCATGATTGGGCTACCACCCGTTCGTGTTCAATAGGTAATTTCGCTGCATGGGCACTCCGCAGCAATTGAATACACGTAACCATGACATGCACACGGAGCGGTGGTGGAGACCTGCTTCTCTTTCCAATCACACGGGTTTCCACCGCCCGGTGATGTCCGACGTTACCCGACTGAAATTACGACGTGCGATTTCGCCGATTTACGATTCGCTCCCTGCTTGTTGCGGCTATGGGTTGCGCCATCATTTTCGTCCGATACCCTTGGCCTCAGCGTCCAGCTACCACGTCCTTCGAGGACCTAACCAAACACCCAGTGTTGGTTCAGGGGGTAATCGACGAACTTACCGACTTTCCTGGTGGATGCTCACTCGAGGATTTTGAATCGAGACTAGCGAGAATCGGTAACATCCACGTGCCGGTCCAGCACTTCAAGGACTTTGAATTCTTCTGGAAGATTGATTGCGAATCGTCTGATTCAAATTTTTTCATCATCGCGGCCAGCTTCGTGCCGATTGATGGATACCATCTCACGCATGCAACGGTTAATGTGGTGGAACAACCGGAAGGGACCTGGCGAACAATCTGGCTGGCCGACTACCCACTGAGTACGCCCGACGCCGTTCCTGCTCGGATACGCGGTCAACAAACCGGCGGGTAACAATCGCGTGCACCGGAGTACGCGAGTCGGGCGGTTTTGCAATTGAGAATCTTTCGCGCGTACCCGGTGACGCGTTACGTTATCGCGGCAACTCATGCCGGACGTAGCTACGCAGATCTCAGCTACACACAACGCCATCGTCGATGCTCGCAATCGTCTTCTCGACGGTGCGACGATGAAAACGTTCAACATCATGAACGTCAAACAAATCGACGATGAACACGGTGGCGGACAAAACTGCGGTCGGTTGCTCGACACTTTCCGTCGCCCGATTATGCAACATTCGTCGCGGTCATGCGAACGGTCGTCAACCTTTCTGACGAACAGACTGCGTTCCGGTTGCCAACCGTTCGCCTCACCGCGACTCCAACGTTTCACCGCTGCGTCGACTCCTGGAAACGATGCGAACGATGTCGTTTACGTCTGATGCAATCCTGAGACGTTCTCCATCGACATCGTCCCCATCGCTTCCTCACCTGTCGGTGCGCTCATGATCTTGACTCGACGATTCCAAGTCGCTCGATTGGATTCACTACAGTATTCCCGATAACCACGCGATGATGACGGAGCGGTGGTGGAGACCAACTCGACGTTCCAATCACATCACGCGCCACCGCCCGCATATCGCAAACGTTATGCGTGAGACCGATACGCAGATCCATGCTCTCGTTCAGCGATCACTGCCGACCCAACCGATGCTGGATACCGGCGCGATCTCGTGCTCGGATATGCCGCGTGAAATTCAATCTCGTGATTGCGCTCCAGTCGTGCCGAAACGACGCTCGACACCGCGTCCATGACTCGTCGATGCTGAACCGACTGACACTCAGCCGCTCGTGACCTCACCGACTCTCATCGAAATGAATCGCTTGGCTGACAATCGAACACCTGCTCCACTCGATGCTCGC
>NZ_JAJKFV010000027.1:2693-4330 GCF_020966775.1 Rhodopirellula halodulae
GCGTGAGACAGAAGCTCAACTTCATGCTCGCGATTGTTGCTCACTGCAGATCCAACCGGTGTTGTATACCGGGACGATCTGGTGCTCGGAAATGCCACGTGAAGCTTATGCTCGCAATGGCGCTCGAGCCGTACCGAAACGTCGTTCGACGCCCCGCACATTATTCGTCAACGCAAAACCGACTGACACTCAAGTGCTCGTGACCTCACCGACTCTCATCGAAATGAATCGCTCGGCTGACAATCGAACACCTACTCCGATCCATGCTCGTAATTGCGCTCGGCTGCCGCGGAAATGCATAACCATTGCATGCACACGGAGCGGTGGTGGAGACCTACTTCACTTTCCAATCACGTTGGCTTCCACCGCCCGGTGATGCTGACCGTTATCGCGGCGACGAATGCAGGACGTGGCGATGATGATCTCGGTTGCACACAACGCCATCATTGGTCATCGCGAACGGCCGCTCGACGGTGCAACGATGACACAATGAAAGCGTTCAACAATTTGAATATCAAAACAATCGTCGATGAACACAATGGCGGACAAAATTGCGATCGGTCGCTTGGCACACGCCGTCGCTCGAACTTGCAACATTCGTCGCGGTCATGCGAACGGTCGTCAACCTTTCTGACGAACGACTGTGTTCCGGTTGCCAACCGATCGCCTCACCGCGACTCCAACGTTTCACCGCTGCGTAGACTCCCGGAAACGATGCGAACGATGTCGATTACGTCTGATACAATCCTTTGACGCTCTGCATCGACAACGTACCCATCGCTTCCTCACCTGTCGGTGCGCTCGTGATCGTCACTTCACGGTTTCGAACTGCTCGATTGAATCCACGAAAGTATTCCCGATAACCACGCGATGATGACGGAGCGGTGGTGGAGACCAATTTGGCATTCCAATCACATCTCTCGCCACCGCCCGCATATCGCAAACGTTATCCGATCTTTAACTACAGGAGCACACCTTGCTATCTGGCTTCATTCTCGGAGTGCGTTCCAGTATCGTCGCGACCGGCATCGTTGCCTGCTGGACCGGCTATGGATGGCCGACTGTCCGCAATTTCATGACCTATAACAGTATTCGAGTGTCTGGGTCGTGGGCGATTGTGGAACAACGAGACGGCGTTGAAGTCGAAGTCGGCTCGTTAGTATTGAAGCAATTTGGGGCCGAACTCCGAGGAACCAGTACGCGGCGAAAGAACCGCAGTGGAGAGCAAATCGAACGCCAATTCGGGTACCGTGGCTTTATACACGGGCAGAGAGTTGTCCTCCTCTTTGAAGATCAGAAAGGTAGCGGGTTTGATACCGGAAGTTACATTTTCAATGTGCAGAATGACGGACTCACCATGATCGGAAAGGCGACTTTCCATGGTCACGCCGAGAATGCCATCGTCGCGGAGTCGCGAATGCTGCGGAAGGTGGCTTCATGCGATTAACGACGGATAACCATACGATGCACCAGAGCGGCGGTGGCCAGCTTTTTCCAATGGAGAATCGTTCGCCGCCGCCCGGTGATCGGTGCCGTTCGTCAGGAGAATACGATGCCCCGACACCTCATGCTTGCAGCTCTTGCTGTTAGCGTTCTGACGCATGCCAAGGCGACTGAACCACCGCCGGTTGAGGTGA
>NZ_JAJKFV010000027.1:4569-8652 GCF_020966775.1 Rhodopirellula halodulae
CCGCACACTGTTTTCAGAAACAGGTGCGATACAAAAGTGGGGACGATTGGCGGAAGAAGGGGAAATGGCAGAACTCGTCATTGTCACAAAGTCAGGTGAGATCTTTTTCGTGGACGTGCTGCGGAAGACTGGGGAAGAGAATGCAAACGCTTTCATTATTCGTGGCACGGGATTTTCCGTTAGACTCCCCGTTGTCGGTGTCTCGGAAGAGTAAATCTGACGAACCATCGCGTGCACCCGAGTACGCGAATCGGGCGGTTTTGAAGTTGAAAATCCTTCGCGCGTACCGGGTGACGCGTGACGTTATCGCGGCGACTCATGCTGGTCGTGGCAATGACGATCTCGGTTGCACACAACGCTATCGTCGGTGCTCGCGTTCGTCTTCTCGACGACGCATCTACAGCACGATGGAAACATCAAACACAGTGAACATCAAACCAATCGCCCCTGAACACGTTGGACGACACAACTGCGATCGGTGGCTCGAAACACTCCATCGCTCGATCTTGCAACATCCGTCGCGGTCATGCGAACGGTCGTCAACCTTTCTGACGAACGACTGCGTTTTGGTTGCCAACCGATGGCCTCACCGCGACTCCAACGTGTCACCGCTGCGTAGACTCCCGGAAACGATGCGAACGATGTCGATCTCGTCTGATACAATCCTTTGACGCTCTCCATCGACATCGTACCCATCGTTTCCTCACCGGTCGGTGCGCTCGTGATCGTCACTCGACGGTTCCAATTCACTCGATTAGATCCACGATAGTATTCCCGATAACCACGCGATGATGACGGAGCGGTGGTGGAGACCAACTTGGCGTTCCAATCACATCCCTCGCCACCGCCCGCATATCGCAAACGTTATCCGATTAGGAGGATTCGTCTCATCATTTCGAAGAGTGAATACACCCTCTACGCCATAGCAATTTTCCAAGACTTAACCAAATCCCCTCTTCACCTCCTTGGCTAGCCTTGTGGCAGTAACCTACGTCTTTCGAAACACTGTATGCGCTGCACTCACGCTCCTGCTCGCTGGATGTTCTCATGAACAAGAGATAGAACATGACGCTACCCCATCGATGTCGGTCGATACGCCTGTCTTCAGGGAACTCTACGACGAAGCAAAAGTCCTCGAGGAGCTCGAAGTCAAGCTAAACGAACGACTGCTGGTGGAAACGGGGCAGGACGCTCTTTGGACATCTCTCGTTCTCAACGTTATCTACACAAATGTTGAACGTCAGCAAGTCCTGTTTGCCTATACAAATATCTGCAACGCAGCCAATGACCCGAGCAACTCAATTAAAACACGCAGTGAGATTCGTGAGATTGTGAAGGAGTCCGTTATTGGCTTGGCGATTCACAGCGAAGGAAGCAATACCTTACTGAAAACGTATGAATCCGCAACGACGAGCGATCTACTCAAGCAGGATATCCGTATCTTGCAGTCTGCGATTTCACGGCAAACCGATTGGTGCGAAGGTTACGCACAGCATCTAGCTACAAATCGGTCGAGAGAGCACGGCAACAACGGATAACCATTGCATGCACACGGAGCGGTGGTGGAGACCTACTTCACTTTCCAATCACGTTGGCTTCCACCGCCCGGTGATGCTGACCGTTCGCCAACTAAGGCAGCTCGAACGTCCTCCGCTCAACAACATGAAACGCAGACCGCTTATTTCGCTTGCCGCCGTAGCCTTGGTGCTGCTGCTTTTTTACGCACTGCACAGAGCTGACCGTAGCTCTCGCGTGCGATCGTCAAGCACTTCTCCACTCATCAAGCCTGCACATGTCGGTACGTGGCTCTGCGAAACAGGCTACGTTTTCCAATTTCGGCCCGATGGCACTGGTCGCTCACACGATCCTAGTGTGCGCACCTCGAAAATAAACTATTTTGAGTGGACGTTGAACGGTTCCAGTTTGACACTACACTATGTCCCGCGAGGTCTGGTAGAGAACTTCATTGCTACGCACACGACCCACCAGACTGATGACTTTCGATTGCGAACGGTCAACAGTGACGAATTCGCGCTCGAACTTGGGGGCGCCACGAGACGTTTTTCCCGAACGAATGATGCGGTACTAGACGCAGACCCGTAGCGGGCATTGCGGCGAACCATCCAATGCACCCGAGCGGCGAAGTCGGGCGTTTTGACAATGGGCAATCTCTCGTCGCCGCCGGGTGATTGGTGACGTTCGCCGACTGGGATGCCGTATACCGAGATGCCTCGATGCCAATGCGATTTAACAAATTTCGCCGTTGGTCGATCGCGACGCTCATGGCGATCACCTTGTTGGCTGCTTGCGTGTTCGCTTACCTTCACGCGACGAACCCAGAGCGAATACGAGAACGCAGCTTACAAGCATCGTTGAAGCTTCACGCCGATTTTGACGTTCCCATGAGTGACATGTACGTCACACATTTCGCTACGGAACTGCCAATTCGCGACGAGAACGGAGACATCACAACGGGATCGTGTGGGCCTCACTTTGATCTGACACAACCACGATACGACAGGGCTACACTACGAGAGATGACCCCAACGATTCGGAAGGTGGTACCACGGATCGCTTGCTCCCACGTAGCGATTTACCTCAACTCGGGAATCTACAATGACGACCGATTCGTTGCCGAACTAGAAGCATCACTCCCCAATGTTGTTGTCTTTCACGAGTCACGCCACTTTTCGCGACACAGTCCATAGGCTTAAATTGCGGCGAACCATGCGATGAACCGAAGTCGCGGAGTCGTCGTTCTTGACAATTGAAAATCAATCGCCGCGACTCGGTTATCGCGGACGTTATCCGAATGAAGTGTCCGGGCCAACTTGATTACAATGCCTGCATGACCAGCCCTTACACGCCAACACTCGCCGCAGCTGATGGCCAGCAGCATGTCAATCCACACCCCTTGCGATTTGTAAGCATTGCAACGCTGGCAGCATTGGCTGTCGCCGCCGAACTAGGACCCCATCTGCTCTTACTGGTACTTGGATGCGCTGTCCTGAACTTTGCATCGGTGATCCCGCTTTCGCTCGCTGCTTCGGTTCGGCTCGGTTGGATTTCTCTATTGGCCGGCCTATCTTTTGGTGCGACTCTGCTATTCACGAACTGGGGGTTTTCGACGCCGAATCCCGTTGTGCGTGTGTCTTGGGTCACCCTCGTCCCCGCATTCCTCCTAATGCTTTGCTGGATCGCCTATCCTTTGTTTCCAACAAATGTCCAACGGCTGCTTGTCCCTAGAACGGAAAACGAATAACCATTGCGTGCACACGGAGCGGTGGTGGAGATTCGGTACACTTCCCAATCACGTCTCTCGCCACCGCCTGGTGACGCCGAACGTTATCGCGGCGACGTATACAGGACCGGGCTACGCTGATCTCAGCTACAAACAACGCCATCATTGATGCTCGCGAACGGCCGTTCGACGGTTCAAAGATGACACAATGAAAACGTTCAACACTTTGAACGTCGAACCAATCGACGCCAGGCACGATGGCGGACACAACTGCAGTCGGTTGCTCGGCACACTCCGTCGCTCGGTTTCGCAAGATTCGTCGCGGTCATGCGAACGGTCGTCAACCCTTCTAACGAACGGACTGCGTTCTGGTTGCCAACCGTTCGCCTCACCGCGACTTCAACGTTTCACCGCTGCGTAGACTCCCGGAAACGATGCGAACGATGTCGATTCCGTCTGATACAATCCTTTGACTTTCTCCATCGACATCGTACCCATCGCTTCCTCACCTGTCGGTGCGTTCGTGATCGTCACTCGACGGTTCCAAGTCGCTCGATTGGATTCATAATAGTTTTCCCGATAACCATGCCGTGCACACGGAGCGGTGGTGGAGACCTGCCTCACTTTCCAATCGCATCTTTCGCCACCGCCCGGTGACGGCTGCCGTTCGCCGACGGAAATGGAGCACGCACTGAACTACTCGGAACTCCTCAAGGCAAACGACGATCCGGAGCGTTCGGAATGTCCGCTCGGCTTCGACTACGCTTCAGAAAAACATCGATTCCAACAATTCACTGTTGCCTTCGCCGCAGCCCTGACAATCACACCGAAGATCGAGACCG
>NZ_JAJKFV010000028.1:0-1146 GCF_020966775.1 Rhodopirellula halodulae
TCGTTTTCGGTTGCCATCGGTCATCGCACACTCCGTTGCTTCGAGGAGCTCAAAGTATCGCGTTTATCAGGCTTTCAGCAAATACCAGTTTCCGGATAGGCTCTGAGTAATCCGGAATGTGATGTTCCGTCCTCACTGCTTCTAGTCGTTCTTGGTCGATCAGGCGGTAAGAGTGGAATTCATGGGCGGTCGCCATCCCATGCGCATCGTGGATGGCACGGACAATTGTTGGCAGGAACCATGAGAGGAAGACTCCGAGTACGCAAAGTAGTAGTGCGAGTGTGCGATGCTTTATTCAGTCGTACTGTGGACTCGGTCGAGGGGCCGAACCTCTCATTGGGCGAACGTTTGCGATATGCGGGCGGTGGCGAGCGATGTGATCGGAAAGCCGAGTTGGTCTCCACCACCGCTCCGTCATCATCGCGTGGTTATCGGGAATACTTTTGTTGATCCAATCGACCGATTTGATAACGTCGAGTGACAATCACGAACGCACCGACAGGTGAGGAAGCGATGGGTACGATGTTGATGGAGAACGTCAAAGGATTGTATCAGACGTAATCGATATCGTTCGCATTGTTTCCGGGAGTGTACGCAGCGGTGATACGTTGAAGTCGCGGTGAGGCGATCGGTTGGCAACCAGAACGCAGTCCGTTCGTCAGAAAGGTTGACGACCGTTCGCATGACCGCGACGAATGTTGCGACATCGAGTGACTCGATGTGGCGAGCGACCGACCGCAGTTGTGTCGCCCATTGTGTCCAGCGTCGATTGGTTTGACGTTCATGGTGTTGAACGTTTTCATTGTGTCATTATTGAAACGTCGAACTGCCTTCGCGAGTATCGATGCTGATGTGGTGTGCAACCGAGATCGGCATTACTACGTCCTGCATGAGTCGCCGCGATAACGGCAGCCGTCACCGGGCGGTGGCGAGAGATGTCAATGTAAAGTGTACCAACTCTCCACCACCGCTCCGTGTGCACGGCATTGTTATGCGTTTCCGCGGCAGCCAAACGCAATCACGAGCATGGAGTGGAGTAGAAGGAGGATTGTCAGCCAAGCGATTGGTTTTGATCGGAGTCGGTGAAGTTAAGAGCACTCGAGAGTCAGTCGGTTCAGCATCGACGAGTCATGGACGCGGTGTCGA
>NZ_JAJKFV010000028.1:1156-4725 GCF_020966775.1 Rhodopirellula halodulae
CTCACGCGGCATTTCTGAGCACGAGATCGTTCCGGTATCCAGCATCGGTTGGGTCTGTATTTATTGCTGATCGCGAGCATGCATCCGAGCTTTGGTCTCACGCATAACGGTACGCGTCACCCGGCACGCGCGAGAGATTCTCAATTTCAAAACCGCTCGGCTCGCGTGCTCGGGTGCACGCGATGGTTCCCCGCCGGTTTCCGCTCCCAAGTATAACGAGGGCTAACGTCCATAGTCTGACGTGTCAACATGTGTCGGCGGTCCCGATGCGTCAGCATTGCGGGCACGAATGAACTGATTCTGAATTACGGCCAATGCCCAGCCAACCACCCCGCCCCACACGGTAGGTGCAATGTCTGGTGGTGATGTCCCTGCGGCAAGAAATGCACAAAGAGCAGCGTAGACATAGCATCGAACAACGCCACGAAGTTGATCTTTGCGGACGAGTAGGACGATAAAGAACGACGGGACACCAACCAGAAACCCAATTGTCATTCCGGCAAATGGAAGGTTTTGGTAGTAAGCAAACGCTATCGCAAGAACACCGAATGCTACGGCGGTTCGTCGAAGCGTTAGTTGGGTTTGCTTATTTGGCAAACGCGGCGTTTCTCAGTCGGGGAACGTTTGCGATATGCGGGCGGTGGCGAGGGATGTGATTGGAAAGCCGAGTTGTTCTCCACCACCGCTCCGTCATCATCGCGTGGTTATCGGGAATACGGTTGTTGATCCAATCGAGCGATTCGAAACCGTCGAGTGGCGATCAGGAGCGCACCGACAGGTGAGGAAGCGATGGGTACGATGTCGATGGAGAGCGTCAGAGGATTGTATCAGACGCAATCGACATCGTTCGCGTCGTTTCCGGGAGTCTACGCAGCGGTGAAACGTTGGAGTCGCGGTGAAGCGATCGATTGGCAACCGAAACGCAGTCCGTTCATTGAGAAGGTTGACGACCGTTCGCATGACCGCGACGGATGTTGCAGGATCGAGCGAGAGAGTGTGTCGAGAAACCGAACGCAATTGTGTCGGCCATCGTTTACAACGTCGATTGGTTTGACGTTCAAAGTGTTGAACGTTCTCAAGGTGTTATCGTTGCGCCGTCGAGCAGACGATCGCGAGCATCAATGATGGCGTGGTGTGCAACCGAGATCAGCATCGCCAAGTCCTGCATTCGTCGCCGCGATAACGGCAGCGATCACCCGGTCGCCGCGAGCAATCTTCCATTTTCAAAACGCCCGACTCGGCGACTCGGGTGCATCGGATGGTTCGCCGCATTCATCTAGTCCAACGTCGGGTGCCAAAGAGCAGCGATTCCGCGAATGGCGTATCAGACCGACCGTGCCAGCTGTCAGTGTCCAGATAATCACGATCGGCGCTACGAATCCGAAGATTTCCTGCATCATTCTCAAGTACCCGACTGACTCGATGTATGGGATGACGCGTCCGATGTTGTCACGCATCAGTTGCCGCGGAATCGCAGGTACAACCAAGAGCGATGTTGGCAGCATCACGGTCAGCGACCAGAGCAAGCCATTGCGACAGCTTTGTAGCGTAGCGTACCAAGCCGAACATGCTCGGTCGATGGAAGGATTGTCTGCAAGTACCGCACGTGATGGCGAGTACGGGTTGGTCATCTTTTCCGTGTGAACGTCGATGCTCCGATCTCTATCGGCGAACGCTACCGATCAGCCGGCGGCGACGGTTGATTATCCACCTCAAAACGCTTGACTTCGCCGCTCGGTTGCATCGGATTGTTACCCGTCAGCTCCGAACTGTCTGCATGGTGAGCGATGTACGATCTTATCATTTCATTGGGCTCTCCGCCGACCCAAACCGTTTGAAAAATGTCGCCGTCAGGTCGAGTAACTGGGGAATCGGTTGTCCCGGGAACGGGATCAAAGGACCAGTCAACCTTGATCATTGTTCGAAGTTTGTCGATGTACTCGCTGTTCGAGATGGGATTCCCATCACTGTCTGAGCGTGAGAAGAGCATCGGTTGCCCTGCTCCGATTACGGTAGCAAGGTCGTCCCAATTGGATGGCCATCTGCCATCATTTTGCTCCATGTAGGTCGTTAAAAGCGTGCCTGTGTCCCACGCAGCGTAGGCTTCAGGAATCTCGCGGATCGTTCTAACGAGAGAAATCGCAAACCAACCAATCGCAACCACAAGCGTGAACCCAATAAGCTGGATGAGCCTACGTTTCGTAATTGCGCTCACGTGCAAGCTTCGATCGGGTAACGGCACGGTTCAGCGGGCGGCGGCGAACGACTCGCCCATTGTTGATACGGCGACCACCGCCGCTCCGTTGCAACCGATGGTTATCCGCCAGTTTGAGCTAAGGACTACAGCGGCCATCTTTGCGTAGTGCTTTGTACTCGGGCCAACCGTAACGTCCTTCGTGCTCTTCTACAAAGAAAGCGCAATTGCGAGCAAGAAAGCTAAACTTGAAGCCACCTTGGTTGCGAATGTGCAGTATTGCATCACGAACAGTGTCACCAAACAGCGTTGCAGCGGATTCGTCATCGAAACCGCCCTTTGGCGGTCTCCATTTCGGGTTGTAGTGCTTGACATCAATTTCGTAGTCGCAATCCAGATCCCAGTGAGGCATCGGCAAGTAGTTGTTGCCAATCAATGATTGCCATTCACCGTCGGATTGAGCGCGAGGGCGTCGATCAAGAACCATCGAGAACCAGCCGCTTTGCTCGAACGAAAACCCGGTGGCAAGCAGTGACACCTTTCGGTCAGCATCACCAAGGGCCCAATCCCAGTCGGGATCGTAATTATCAAGCCGGTTCCAGATGTACTCCTGGATTTGGCATTGGTCACGCAAGAGGTCAAGAGAATGTGTCATCGTGCTCGACGTTGAGGGATTTCTGTCGGATAACGTTTGCCGTCACCGGGCGGTGGCGAGAGATGTGATTGGAAGGTGTACCGAGTCTCCACCACCGCTCCGTGTGCACGGCATGGTTATCGGGAATACTTTCGTGGATCCAATCGAGCAGTTCGAAACCGTCGAGTGACGATCACGAGCGCACCGACAGGTGAGGAAGCGATGGGTACGATGTCGATGGAGAACGTCAAAGAATACTATCAGACGTAATCGCCATCGTTCGCATCGTTTCCGGGAGTCTACGCAGCGGTGATACGTTGGAGTCGCGGTGAGGCGATCGGTTGGCAACTGGAACACAGTCGTTCGTCAGAAAGGTTGGCGACCGTTCACATGACCGCGACGGATTCAACAAGCTCGAATGACAAGATGCGTCGAGCGACCGATCACAGTTTTGTAGGATATTGTGTCCAGCGTCGATTGGTTTGATGTTCGCTGTGTTGAATGAATCCATCGTGCCGTAGATGCGTCGTCGAGCAGACGATCGCGAGCACCGACGATGGCGTGGTGTATAATCGAGACCGTCATCGCCATGTCCTGCATATGTCGCCGCGATAACGTCGGACATCACCGGGCGGTGGAAACCGGCGTGATTGGAAAGAGAAGCAGGTCTCCACCACCGCTCCGTGTGCATGTCATGGTTACCCTGCGATTTCTGGAAAGTAGCCACTGGGGCCGACACCA
>NZ_JAJKFV010000028.1:4859-8684 GCF_020966775.1 Rhodopirellula halodulae
AAAGACGTACGTGTAGCCGGGTTCGGGAGCACTAGTGTCGTACGGAGCCAACTTTTCAACGTGAGCAACGGCGGAATCGGCATCCAGTTCGTGAAGGCATTCGCCGTCGAGCAAAGCTCGAAAGTTTTCGGATTCGGCGATTTCGATGAATGCAACCTTGCCAGCAGCATCAAAATCGATCGCCAAACCTTCGAGGTACCATTCGCGTTCTTCGTCGGCGTCGCCATCGTGTGGGCCGATAAGTTGGCGGACGTCCGCCCGTGTCATGCCGAATCGAATCGGTCCAACGCCCACCGTCGGGAGTATGTCGAACGCTTTCATGGATTTTCTTTATTCGGGTAACGGCACGCGTCACCGGGTACGCGCGAAAGATTCTCAATTGCAAAACCGCCCGACTCGCGTACTCCGGTGCACGCGATGGTTACGCCTTTTCTGATAGCGGGATGGGGTCCGCGAACCATTTGATCAGGACATCATCGATGAATCGACAAAACTCTTCGGCGCAACGTGATACGTCTTCGTCATTCGTTGACCAGCCAAAATTGTAGCGAACTCCGTCTGGCGAGTTGGCGCGAGTGTATGCGTCGCTCCATGGCCCAGTGAGTGTAGTTTCAGTGGAGTCGTTCAACGTAACGTGCGCCATCACGCGAACATTGCGACCGCTGGAGTGTTTTTGAAACCCAATGTGATCGGTGCGGTCTTGGGACGGACGCACAAAATGTCCGGCCCCTGCCTTCGCGAATCCAATCGTGGTCAAATGTTGCGCAACGTGCCGAAGCATCTTGTCGCGGGCCTGTCGCATGGCTTTGTCGCGGGCTTTCAATTTGGCTATGCGATCAGTCATTCATCTAATGGCGTAACGTTTGCGATATGCGGGCGGTGGCGAGGGATGTGATTGGAATGCCAAGTTGATCTCCACCACCGCTCCGTCATCATCGCGTGGTTATCGGGAATACTATTGTCGATCCAATGGAAAGATTCGATACCGCCGGTTGACGATCGCGAGCGCACCGACGGGTGAGGACGCGATGGGTACGATGTCGATGGAGAGCGTCAAAGGATTGTTTTAGACGTAATCGACATCGTTCGCATCGTTTCCGGGAGTCTACGCAGCGGAAAAACGTTGGAGTCGCGGTGAGGCGATCGGTTGGCAACCGGAACGCAGCCCGTTCGTCCGAAAGGTTGGCGACCGTTCGCATGACCGCGACGGATGTTGCAAGATCGAGCGACGGAGTGTGGCGAGCGACCGACCGCAGTTTTTTCCGCTATCGTGTTCATCGTCAATTGGTTCGACGTTCAAAGTGTTGAACGTTCTTAATGTGTCTTCGTAGCGCCGTCGAGCAGACGATCGCGAGCATCAATGATGGCGTGGTGTGCAGCCGAGATCACCATCACCGCGTCCTGCATGAGTTGCCGCGATAACGGTACGGTTCAGCGGGCGGCGGCGATTGACCCAACCACTGGAGAAAAGGTGACCACCGCCGCTCCGTTGCAACCGATGGTTATCGCATTTCTGGTGGAAGTTCGTCGAATGGCGATTCACAAACGTGCAGAGTATTGAGTGGCGAGTTTGCAACCAAATCCCAACGCACCCAGGAGTATTCCACCGTCGAAGTACCGCCGGCGTCCGGTGGTCCCATTGTAGCGATCTTGATGACGCCCGTTTGGCGATCGTCGTCCATGGAGTCCAGTGCAGACACCCAACGAGTTACGCCGGGTGACACGTCGGCATCCCCAGCCCAAACGGTCGAGTCGTGCGTCCAGCCGTTCTCGGAGTGAGTCTGAAGTACCAGATCGTTGAAGTCGAAGCCCTTGTGATCGGCAGTATTGTATCGAAGCAGAAGTCGGGACTTGCCATCCGGTGAAGTCACCGATTCTCGTTCGACGACGGTTCGGTGGCAACCGTTGATTGCAAGAACAGCAGTGATCAGTGCGAAGCGAAACATTCAGCTGCGATAACGGTACGGTTCAGCGGGGCCGCGCGATCGACTCACCACTTCAAAAACGTCAACTCGCGGCCTCCGTTGCAACCGATGGTTACCCGCGATTTGCGAGCTAGATTCACCACAACGCGGCCAGCTGAGTGTAGTGCTCACAAGGCGCTGACGCAACGAATACGCGATGGTCAAACGATCGCATGACCGCGACGTTAGCAACCGCGTGTTCGTACCACCAATTGCCAGTGTCGATGCATGTAAACCGACCATTGTATTCAACGGATGCCCAGCTATTCATTGAAATGTGAATCGAATGTTCCGGCGGTACGGGAGATCCAGTATTGTCAAAAAAGGAGCGTTCGGGAGCACCCGAATGGTATCGGTAGGTTAGAGTTGCCGAGCAATCTGTCCAGTCGATGTAGATATTGCGACAATCGAAACTATTGTTTTCGACGTGAGATGTCACGTCGTTGACAAGCGGCGATTCAAATCGGTTCGTTTCGCCGAAACCTACCTTGTGCCACAGAACATCCGGAAGATCAGAATGGCTCTTTAGTGGTAGCAGTTTTGGCACGCGGCTCCGCAACACGGCGAGTTCGCCACCGCGTGATGCCTTCGTCCATGTTGTACCAATCGTTTGGACTGCAATCATCGACGGCGCTGTACTTCAGTCGGGTAACGTTGGCCGTAACCGGGCGGCGACGAAAGACTGTCCACTTCAAATCCGCCCTACTTCGCCGCTCCGGTTCACGGCATTGTTCTGCGGAGTCCCGCGAATGATTCTACCATTCGAGAAAATCGTCACCAGCATCTGTAGTAATCAGAGCGTTGAAGTGTCGAGCAATTTGGACAACCTTCTGACGCACAGGATTTGATGCATCCTCCATATCCGGGTGGTAACGCATCGATAGTTCACCGTGTGACAATACGAGGAACGGTATCCGCGCACCGTGGTCCGGTATCAATTCAGATTGTCCTGGCGGAGCTGACATTCTGATTACGCTGCCGTCTGGTGCGGTTGCTTCGAACGGTTCGGTACGCGACGCAAGCTCCGAGTCAGAATCAACGAAAGCCATCCAATCCGCGTCTGAAATTGATTCTCCAGTTTCATTGTAATTGCGATCAATCGATGTCGTGACGATCAGAGATACACTCATTTGATTGTCCGCAGAACGTTTGCGATATGCGGGCGGTGGCGAGTGATGTGATTGGAATGCCGAGTTGGTCTCCACCACCGCTCCGTCATCATCGCGTGGTTATCGGGAAAACTGTCGTTGATCCAATCGAGCAATTCGAAACCGTCGAGTGACGCTCATGAGCGCACCGACAGGTGAGGAAGCGATGGGTACGATGTCGATGGAGAACGTCAAAGGATTGTATCAGACGCAATCGACATCGTTCGCATCGTTGCCGGGAGTCTACTCAGCGGTGAAATGTTGAAGTCGCGGTGAGGCGATCGGTTGGCAACCGGAACTCAGTCGTTCGTCCGAAAGGTTGGCGACCGTTCGCATGACCGCGACGGATGCTGCAAGATCGGGCGACGACGTGTGCCGAGCAACCGAACGCAGTTGTGTCGTGCATCGTGTTCAGCGTCGATTTGTTCGACGTTCAAAGTGTTGAACGCTTTCTTTGTGTCATCGGTGCACCGTGGAGCGGGCGTTCGCGAGCATCAACGATGGCGTGGTGTGCAACCAAGAGCGGCATCGGCACGTTCAGTAAGAGTCGCCGCGATAACGTTCGGCGTCACCGGGCGGTGGCGAGAGATGTGATTGGGAAGTGTACCGAGTCTCCACCACCGCTCCGTGTGCACGCAATGGTTATCCAATGACCTGCGGGTTTAGGAAGCGGTAGAGAATATAATCGTCCTTTTTGCCATGCCGCTCGAACC
>NZ_JAJKFV010000029.1:0-50000 GCF_020966775.1 Rhodopirellula halodulae
ATCGCATCAATCGGACGGATGCTCCGAAGACTTGCACCCGCTGGCGACCAACCTCCGTTCAAATATCGACTTACAACCTGAATCGGTTTCCGGATAGGCTCTTACTGCCAAGTCCCAACCTGCGGGGCATCTCGGGCCAGTCTGTTCACGTCGCTGTATCCGACGGAAGAACGCTTTCCGAACTTCCTGACTTGGGCGGAACGCGACGCGAAGGATGTGAAAACGTTGCCGCAGCGTTTCAAAGAGGCGGGCTACGTCACGATCAGCAACGGCAAGGTGTTTCATCACAAAAAGGACACCGAGCATCGTTCCTGGAGCGAACCGGCGTGGCGTCCCGGCACCAACGGGCGGACGTTTTACAACGAGGCCACCAAACAGTGGAAACAAGAGCGAATGAAAACCATTCGCGGAAAGAATGCAGACGAACGAAAGAAGAAGGTCCCGATGTGGGAAGCGGGCGATGTGAATGCGATGCAGACGCACGATGGTCAGATCGCATCCAAGACGATGGCCGATTTGGAACGGTTGGCGCAGGGCGATCAGCCATTTTTCATCGCGTGTGGATTGGCGAAGCCTCACATGCCGTTTTACTCACCGGTGGAGACTTACCGTCGTTACCCACTGAAACAGATTGAGCTCGCGGAGCATCGCGAGCTGCCCAAACCGATCCCGGAAAGATTCCGATTGGTGAAGGAACAATTTGCGTACGTGCCGATGACGTTGGATCTTTCACGGGAGGTGAAATACAACAGCGATGAATACCATCGGCGAATGCGACAGGGCTATTACGCGTCCGTGTCTCATGCAGACGACTTGATGGGACGAGTCTTCGCCAAGATGGAAACGCTCGGACTGGATAAAAGCACGATCGTGGTCGTGTTGGGCGATCATGGATGGCTACTTGGCGAGCACAATTCGTGGGCCAAGAATCAATTGCTACATCCCGCACTACGGACTGCCATGTGGATGCGTGGACCTGGAATCGCGAAAAATGCCTCGATTCCGACGCATGTCGAATTTGTTGATGTGCATCCAACCCTGTGCGAAATGGCGGGCATCCGAGTGGAGGAGCCCATTCACGGAAAGAGTTTTGCTTCAGTCTTGAACGATCCGCAGGCGGTTCATCGCGAAGATGCCTACACTCGTTTCGGACCGGGCGATGCGTTGACGAGTCAGGACCACTATTACGTTCGATGGCGTGGCGATTCAGATGCGTCCGGAAAAAATGAGTTGCTGATCGACCGAGTCAAGGATCCGTTGCATCAGGTGAATGTTAGTGGAGACCCGCAATATGAAGCGGTGCGGAAGGAGTTGCGAAGCAGGTTGCAGACCCGGATCGAGATGGCGGAGTCCGTGATGACGGAGACCGCGGCTCACTGAGTTTGCGATCGCGAGCGAGCTGCCTGATGAACGAAACACTGTTTTGTTATAGTCCCGACCATCACCCTGAAGTCGGTCGTGTAATGGGCTTCAGTTGTGCTTGCCACTTCGTCGCACCTGTGAGACAGCGTCATGAGCCATCCTTCGGAAGTTGAACCGAGTGAATCCGGTCGTCCGATTCGCAATTCGGTGCAAGACGCTTGTTTGTTGATCCTGACGGCGATTGCTTTGATGGCGGCGGTTTATTGGTTGCGGTCGGTGCTCATTCCGTTGGTGGTGGCGTTGTTCATCGTCAGTGGGATCACGCCGATTTTGGATTTCATGCAGGCTCGGCTGAATGTCAATCGGTTGGTAGCCGCGGGTGTGACGTTCGCGTTGGCAATCGGCGGAACGCTGTTGGTGGGGATGAGCATTTGGTTGTCGATCGCCCAGTTGTCAGAAGAGGGCAAGCTTTACCGGATGCGTGTGTCCGAGATAGTGTCAAACGCCGAGGAATGGTTGCATGACAACGTGACTGAGCGGTTCGACCAAAGCGAAGTATCGGAACGATCAGAGGCAGCCGTTGCGGATCTGGTCAACGTCGAACATCCACCGGTCGTTTCCGCCACGCAATCCGAGCCGGACGAACTGCTGGCCAATGCGGCGGCTGACTTGCGGGCGCAGCTCGAGACCTTTTTGCGAGACGCGGTGGCGACGTTGTCGAGTGAACTGTTCCAGTTGGGATCCACCAGCATCGTGATTTTGATTTACGTCTTCTTCCTGTTGCTGGGAAATCTCAGCGGTTATGGCGAGAACACGTTGGCGTATCAGGTTGATCGACAAGTCAGATCGTATTTGTTTGTCAAAACCATGATCTCGCTGGCGACCGGTATCGTGTTTGGATTCGCGTTGTGGTTGTTTGGTGTTCCGATGGCGCTGACGTTTGGGTTGTTGGCGTTTTTGCTGAACTACATTCCCAACATTGGTCCGATCCTGGCAAGTCTGTTGCCATTGCCGTTCATCTTGTTGCACCCCGATGGTTCGATGGCCTGGATGATCAGTGCCATTGTTGTGACTTGTTCCATTCAGGTTGCCAGTGGCAATTTGGTCGAGCCAAAGTTGATGGGCAATTCGGCTGATTTGCATCCGGTGGTGATTTTGCTCGCGCTGATGTTCTGGGGCACGCTTTGGGGCATCACCGGGATGTTCCTCGCGACGCCGATCACCGCCGCGATCAAAATCGCGTTGGACCGCATGGAAGTCACTCGGCCCGTGGCACAGATGATGGCGGGCCGGATGGGAGAAAGCCCGAGCGTGAACGCGACCTGAACGGAACGTTGACGAACCTAGTCGTTGCTTTCGGCATCGGGCTTCGGCGAGAACCATTCCGACAGTGTCCGAAAGACAACGAAGAAGGTCGGGACGAGTAGCAACGCGAAAATGGTTGCCGCGACCATTCCGCCAACGACCGCGGTTCCGACGGCCTGGCGACTGGCAGCTCCGGCACCCGTTGCGACAAGCAATGGGAGGAATCCGAGGATGGATGAGAAAGCCGTCATCAAGATGGCTCGAAAGCGAAGCTTGGCGGCTTCCGTGGCGGCATCGCGAGGAGAGAGGCCGGCGTCGCGTTGTTCCGATGCAAATTCGACAATCAAGATCGCGTTCTTACTGGCCAAAGCGACGAGCAGCACGATTCCGATCTGCGTGTAGGTGTTGTTGTCGCTGCCTCGCAGCATCAGGGACAGAGCAACCCCCAACGCCGCCAAAGGCACCACCGCGATCACGGCGGCGGGGCTGGTCCAACTTTCGTACTGTGCGGCAAGCACCAAGAAGACGAATAAGATTGCCAATGCGAAGATGAAGTACTGCCCACCCGAAGCCTGCTTTTCTTGGAAAGACATGCCCGTCCATTCGTAAGAGAAGGACGCGGGCAAGGTTTGGGTGGCGGTTTGTTCCATCAATGTGAGCGCGGTCCCTGAACTGATTCCTGGGGCGGCGGAACCATTGACGGCGGCACTGGGATACATGTTGTAGCGGCGCACGACGTCCGGGCCGTAATCGTCGCGAACGGTGACGATCGAACCCAGCGGAATCATGTTCCCACTGTTGTCACGGACATCCAGTTGAGTGATGTCTTCGGACTTTCGGCGGAAAGGTGACTCCGCCTGGACACGGACTTGATAGGAACGGTTGTTGAGTGTGAAGTCATTGATGTAAGCCGATCCGAGCGAGGCTTGCAGGGTTGCGAAAACGCCGCTTAGCGGAACGTCCATCGTCTTCGCCTTTGCGCGATCCACGTCCACGTAGAGTTGCGGCACCGTGGCTCGGAAGGAGGTGTTCAGGGCGGCCAAGCTGGATTGTCCCGAGGCGTTCGCGACCAACTCTTCCGTCGCGTTTTGCAGAGCGAGATAGCCGTTGCTACCGCGATCTTGCACTTCCATTTGGAAACCGCCCGCGGTACCGAGACCGTCGATGGGTGGCGGCGAAAACGTGAACAGGATGGCACGTTTTTCCTTCGCGAATTCTTTTTGCAGCCGCTGCTGAATTGCAACAACGCTTTCGGCTTCCGGATCGCGTTCATCCCATGGTTTGAGAATCAGAACGGAGAAGCCGACGTTCGAACCGCCGTTGCCACCGAGCAACGAGTATCCGGTGATCGACAACCAATCACGCACACCCGGCGTTTCGCGAAAGACTTCGTCCAGACTGTGGATCACTTCGTCGGTGCGTTCTTTGCTCGCGGCGTCCGGCAGCTGCACGTTGACGAACAGCACGCCTTGATCCTCATCTGGAACGAAACCGGTGGGAAGTTGAGTCAGGATCCACCCGGTGGCTCCCACCAGTGCAATGGACGCCACCGAAACAATGAAGGTCAATCGGACCAAACGCGTCACGGCCGAACCGTAAACGGATGTGGTTCGTTCGAAGAAACGGTTGAAAAGTTTGAAGCCAACGAAGGAGGCTTCCTTGGGTGGCCGAAGGAAAATCGCACACAACGCGGGACTGAGCGTCAACGCGTTGATTGTGCTGATGATCACCGAGGCCGAGATCGTCAACGCAAATTGCCGGAACAGTTCCCCCGTGATTCCCGGCATGAACGCACACGGCACGAACACGGCCAGCAGAACCAAGGTGGTCGCGATGACGGGGCCGGTAATTTCGGACATCGCCTTCACCGCCGCGTCGCGGCTGCTCAACCCATCGGCAATGTGTCGGGAAACATTTTCGACGACAACGATCGCATCGTCGACCACGATGCCGATGGCCAAGACAATCCCAAACAACGAAAGCATGTTGAGTGAAAAGCCAATGCCTGACATGATCGCGAAGGTACCGATCAACGAGACCGGAATGGCGACAACGGGGACGATGGTGGCCCGCCAGTCTTGCAGGAAGATGAAGATCACGAGGACCACCAGTACGACCGCTGTACCCAGGGTTTTGTAAACCTCGGAAATGGACGCGGTCACAAACGCGGTCGCGTCGTAGGCGACTTCGGCCTCGACATCATCGGGCCAGTTCGCCGCCGAACGGAGTTCGTCCATCTTCCGGCGAATCGCATCGGCGGTTTCAAGAGCGTTGGCCCCAGGCAATTGGTAGATCGCCAGCGTGGCAGCGTTGTCTTCTGTGTACGTGCTGGAATAGGTGTAGCTTTCGGCCCCCAGTTCAACGCGAGCCAGATCGCCCAGGTGCAGCACCTCACCATTTTCACCGGCGCGAACGATGATGTTCTCGAATTGTTCGACCGTGTTGAATCGGCCTTGCGTGTTGACCGAGAATTGAAAGGCTGTGCCGGACTCCGCAGGAGGGGCGCCAATTTGTCCCGCGGCGACCTGGACGTTTTGTTCTTGAATCACGGACACGACGTCTTGGGTGGTCAGCCCTCGAAGTTTCAATCGACGAGGATCTAGCCAGACTCGCATGCTGTAGTCGCCGTCGCCAAACGTTTGAACGTCTCCGACGCCTTTGACGCGACTGATTTCATCTCGGATGTCGAGCGAAAAGTTGCTGAGAAACAATCCGTCTCGCGATCCGCCGGGCGAGGTGAGCGCGAGGAACTGCAGCGTTTGTGTGGATCGCTTCTTGGTGGTGACGCCTTGCGCTCGGACTTCCTGTGGCAGGCTGGCTTCCGCACTGCCGACCAAGTTCTGAACCAGGACCGACGCAATGTCCAAATCCATTCCCAGCTCGAAAGTGACGGTCAGCGTGTACAGACCTTCGTTGGTGCTGGTGGACGACATGTAAATCATGCCCTCGACGCCATTGACCGCTTGTTCGATCGGTGCGGCGACGGTTTCAGCAACGGTGCGAGCGTTCGCACCGGGATAGATCGCGGTGACTTGTACCGTCGGTGGCGTGATCGGAGGGAACTTTTCGATGGGCAGGCCAAAGAAAGACACCGCTCCAGCGATCACGATCACAATCGAGATGACCGTGGCAAAGATCGGGCGATAGATGAAAAAGCGTGACATGATTCAGTCGGCAAGTTGCAAACGGAGGCCGGGCGTGGTGATGAGACAGATGGATTCCGAGGGAATCAATCTTCGGTCTCCGTCGGAGGTGCATCGTCGACGGAGGAATCAATCGCCGCTTTCAGCATGGGACTGTCTTCTGTCGACAGTTCAGTGATCGTTGGCGAGACCTTGCTGCCGGGGCGTGCTCGCTGCAATCCGTCCAGCACAAAGGTCTCGTCCGCTTCCAGTCCGTCGCGAACCAACGCCCATCCGTCCAGTGTTTGACCAACACTGATTTCGCGTTGTTCGATTTGGTTGTCACCGTCAACGAGCATCAGGTAGGAACCCGTTTGGTTGCGAACGATGGCTCGTTCGGGAATCAGCACAGCATTTTCAATCTGTCGAACCGGCAACCGAATGATCACGAACATGCCGGGCAGGAGTTTGCCGTCTTCGTTGTCAAACACGGCTCGCAATCCGAAGGTGCCCGTTCGTTGATCGATCCCGCGTTGGTCGACATAGTCCAGGTTGCCACTCATCCACTGAGTGCTGTCGCCGTCACGTTGCAGATAGACCGGGATTTTGGACCAGTCTTCGGGTGAGTCAGCAGGTTCTTCCGTTTCAGGTCTTGCTTCGACCAGTTCCAGCAACTTGCGATCGCTGATGCTGAAGTTGGCGAAGATGGTTCGTTGATCGACGACGGAAGCGAGTGTGCTACCGACCTGCACGAGGTTGCCAAGTTTGATCTCCGTTTTGGAGACCCGGCCGTCAATGGGAGCACGAACGATCGTGTATTCCAGGTCCAATTCGGCTTGAGCCAGTTGGGCTTTGGCCTGCAACAGTTTGGCTTTGTCGGCTTCGATGTTGGCCTCGGCCGCTTTGGCTTCGGCTTGGCTGGAATCTCTCGCGGCGAGTGCGGCGTCCAGGGACGCTTGTGAGCCGGCGTTGGAGGCTTCGAGTTGCCGTTCGCGTTTGAGATCGTTTTCCGCTTTTTGCACGGAGGCCAGCGCGGAAGCCAGCGAGGCTTCGCTGACTTGGATCGCAGCTTCCGCAGCTTGAACGGTCGCGTCGGCGGCATTGCGATTGGCTTGGTAGGTGTCGGGCTCGATTTTGTAAAGCTCTTGGTCTTTCTCGACCAACTGACCGGGTGCGAAGGAGATTCCCTGAACGAAGCCGCCCACTCGCGCTCGGACGTCGGCTTGCTCGACCGCTTCCGTTTCGCCGTTTTCTTCAATGAAAATGGTCAGCGTTTGCAGCACTGGTTTGGCAGTGGTGACTTCGGGTGGTGGCGGGGCTTGGTACTCATTGGATGTGGATGAGCAACCCACCAGGGTCAAGACGACCAGAGTACCGGCGACGGCGTGTGAAGAAAGGTTCATGCAAGGCAGGGGACGGTGTGAGAATGGTTTCATCACAGATGGCTCGGCGGGAGAAAGAGATCGTGTCATCACCGTTGTCAGAAGAAGTGACAAAGGGTGGCCCGCCGACTGATCAGTTTCTATGGTACACCATCACCGTCAATGGACAGTCAAAGATTTTGGTTTGACGTGGCTTTGCCTGTCGAGATTGGATTCAACAGCGAAGGACGAAAGCACTGTATCCAATGTTGGTGAAGGGAAGTCTTCACCCGAGTGATCGAATGCGAATGATTGCAATATGAAGCCTGAGTCACCCCTGAAGAATCGATCGCGATCGACTCATGCCGAGCTGTTGATTGCCTTGGTGGGACTGATCTTCATTCAGTCTTGGTTGTCGCCAGACAATCAGCTTCACCGGGCGTTTTTCAACGGTTTGTTTTTCTTGGTGGTGTTGTCGGCAATCCGAGCGTTGTCGGAATCCACTTGGCGCATGTATATGACGTTGGCGCTTGGTGCAGTGGCCTATGCGATCAGCTGGGTGAACGACTCGGTCGGGAGTTTCTGGTTTTCGGCCATTGGGGACACCTGTTTTGCCAGCGTCTTTGCTGTCTTGACGTTCACCGTTGGTCAGAGTGTGTTCAGCCGTGGTCCGGTGGACGCACGCCGAATCATCGGTGCGGTCTCGATCTATTTCTTGCTCGGACTCCTATGGGCGTTCTTCTATACCCTCATTGAGTTAATTGAACCGGGGTCGTTCCGAATCGCCAATGCGGATGCGGAGTCGCAGAGCAATTCACGATTGTTGAGTGAATTCATCTATTTCAGCAACGTGACGTTGACCACGTTGGGCTACGGAGACATCGTGCCGGAGTCTCGGCCGGCCAAAACGATGGCGTTACTCGAAGCGATGCTGGGTCAGCTCTACATTGCCATCGTGATCGCACGCATGGTCGGGATGCAGGTGGCGCAGCATCAGAAAGAGCCCGAGCGAGACAAGCTCGTCGAATCGGAAAGCTGAGTGGATTTCCGGTCAGGAATTGCCTGGATCGGGCGGCGTCGATGGAGTTCGGCTTTGCGTGGTCAAGACATACATGGTGCCACCGACCAAGAAGGTGATTCCCGTCGCGAATAATTGTGTTGGATCATTCGCGGTCATGATGAAGGCGGAAACCAAGGTCGCCAGCACAAAGAACGCAGGGGCGAAGAGCCAAATTTTGGGGGCGGCACGCTCGGAGTTGCGAACGGACGGTAGGAACAGGCAGCAAACCGAGCAAGCCGCGGTGAGCGAGAGTGTTAGCCCCAAGTAGGACAGCAGTCCTTGCAAGTCGGAGATCAATACGAGTATCACCGCCAAGACCACTTGCACCGCCGTCGCGGCAAAGGGAGCTTCCCCTTGGAACCGCATCCATGCCGGCAACATGCCATCGTCCGCCATTTTCGCGTACACCCGTGGAGCCGCCATCATCATGCTGAAAACGGATGTGAGCAAACAGAGAGCGATGGTCCAACGAACGAAGTTGGCTAGCCCGTTGCCACCCAGGCTTTCCGCGGCAATCGCGGCCACGTCGGCGTTCCCCACGATGCTGGCCGCAGGTGGTGCATAAACAAACACCGCATTGAGCAGCAGGTAGAGCAGCGTGGTTGCGATCGTTCCTGCTACCAATGCGCGAGGCACGACTCGTTTGGGATCGATCACTTCATCCGCGACATACACCGCCGCGTTGAATCCTGAGTAGCTCAAAGAGATCCAAACCAGACTGCCTGCAAACGCGGACCATTGCGCCCAGGTGCTCGTTTCGGCAGATTCAACTTCGGGTGTGCTACCCTGAGTAGCAAGGTTGCCCTGCGACCATTGATAAGCGGCGACGATCAAGATGACCGCGAGCAACACGAGTTTGACGCTCACCGCGATGTTCTGAGTCGCGGCACCAAATCGCGGGTGCATTCCGTGAAAAAAGCCCGCCAAGACGATCGCCATGACGGTGACAATTCCCGCAGGCATCCATTCCGGGCGAAGGCTGTCGGGCACAAGGTAGCCTTCCAGGGCAGTTGCGGCGAAAGCGATGGCACCGGAGAAGCCAGCAATGAGCGAGACCCAACCGGCGATGTAACCCAGCAGCGGATGGGCGGCTCGCGAGAGAAAGAGGTACTCACCGCCGGACTGCGGCATCACTCGAATCAACATGGCATAGCTGATCGCCCCCATCAGTGCGATCACGCCTCCGGCAAACCAAGCCCAGAGAACTCGATCGGGCGAGCCCAAATCCGCGAGCGAGTACCCGGACGTCGTGAACACGCCCGCACCGATCATGTTGGCGATGACCAGGAACGCGAGTGTCCAAAATCCGTATTTCCCGCTCAATCGACTGCTTTCTTGGGTGAATGTTTGAGGCCATCTGCGAGGACAATGTAATTCAATTGTCCGGTTGGATCACTGTCCTGTTGGATTCGAGTGAGTGGTCGGTTTGAGGTATCGGCTGATCAAAGCACCGGTCCGAGGGTGGCCAGGACGTTGTTCCACAAACGCTGCGGAAGGCTCCAGGATTGAACCTGCTCGGCCGTGACCGGTTGTGAGTCCGCGAGGTATTCCTGCTGTCTTTGATAAACATCGCCGGTCAATTTCGGATCGTAGAACAGGATGTTGTTTTCATAGTTCAGGTCAAAGCTGCGTCGGTCCATGTTGGCGGATCCGATCAAGGTGATCTCGTCGTCGACGGTGACGGATTTGGTGTGCAGCAGCCCCTTGGTGTACTCATGGATCTGGATTCCTGATTCCAGTAGCCCCGCGTAGTAACTGCGACTGGCACCGCCGACGATCCGTGAGTCATTTCGAGCGGGAAGGATCAAATTGGTTTCCACGCCTCGCCACGCTGCGGCACAAAGAGCTTGTTGCATGGATTCGTTCGGAACATAGTACGGCGAGGTGATTGTCAGTTTTCGACGAGCGGTATGAAAAAGCGTTTCGAACACCTCCGGCATGGCTGAGTTGCGAACGGTCGGCCCCGTTCCAATCACTTGAGCGGGGAAGCCCATTCCAATGTTCGGCAGTGGGCCTTCCAATAAGCAGGTCAGATCGTCGTCTTCGCCGGCCATCCAATCCGCGATGAAGAGCTGTTGATTTTGCCGAACCACCGGGCCTTCGAATCGAATCATCGCATCCACCCAAGGCGCGTACTTTGGTTTGACCCGGAACTCGGGGTCCGCGCAGTTTTGGCTGCCGCAGTACGTGATGCTGCCATCGATCACCACAATCTTGCGGTGGTTGCGCAAATCGATCCGGCCTCGCAACGCTCTCAGCACCAAGTTGCCGATGGGAAGAGCACGAGATAGATGCACCCCGGCTTCACGCATTTGCTGCCAGTGTTGTGACCGGATGATCCCGCGAGATCCCAAATCATCCGCCATGGCTCGGCAGCGCACACCGCGTTTGGCTGCTCGGATCAATGCATCTTTGATTCGAGTTCCATTGTTGTCAGGCAGCCAAATGTAAAACAACAAATGAACATGATCGGTTGCATGGTCAATGTCATTGACGATCGATTCGATCGTGTCGTTGGAATCCTTCATCAGAACGCCTCGATTGCCACCCAAGGCTTCGAAGCCATTGACGGACTCGCCCATTCGAAACAGGTGCTGGTATCGATCCGGAACATTGGCCAACGTGTGCCGCGATTCGTCCGCGTTGATTTCAGGCATGGATGGTAGGCGTTCCATCACACCCTTCATACGCTGCATGCGACGGCTGCCGATGTTGGTTTCACCGAAGAGGAAATAGAGAAAGACTCCCAAGAAGGGAATCGCCGCAATGATCGTGACCCACGCGATTCGGGAAGCTGGTTCGCGATGCGGTCGGGTCATGACACGAGTGAGCGTGACGACCTCGATGGCGACATGAATGACCAAACCGATCGAGATCGCATCCACGTGGAATTGAAAGTACTTTTCAAGATTCATGGCGAGCGTTGATCGCTCCTGTGAGGAATGGTCGTGCAAAGATCGAGGTCGGCATCTGGCAGCCAAACGGACAGAGCATCGATCATGAAAGGCAGATTGCCAAAGCAAAAAGCCAAGCGATGAATCTTAAAGGATCCAACGCTTGGCTTTGAGGATGGTCGACTCGAAGTCGGGTGACGACTCAGAATTGAACTTGGTATTTCTGAGTCATGTCGCGGCGGATTGCCGCGGTCAGTTTGTCGATTTGGTTGAGGGCTTCGCGGTAGTTTCCGTAGGCGTTGCCCTGGGCGATCGCGCTGGTGACGCGCTGATAGTCGGTCACGCTGTTGGTATTGTAGTACCCGTAGCCGTCGTTGTAGTACCCGGTGTCCAAGCTTTGACTGGCTTTCACCTGACCAGCCTTGATGTTGGTTTTGCGAACTGT
Source organism: Rhodopirellula halodulae (assembly GCF_020966775.1). Lineage (NCBI taxonomy): Bacteria > Pseudomonadati > Planctomycetota > Planctomycetia > Pirellulales > Pirellulaceae > Rhodopirellula > Rhodopirellula halodulae. The sequence continues at coordinate 11,550 of NZ_JAJKFV010000029.1, forward strand.
CAACGCATTCCCGCGAAGCAATTCGGAGACGTTGGTTCCGTACTGGATCATGTCGGGGTCGACATTCAAAGTTCCCAATTCGTCAATTTGGCGAGCACGCTGGTCGCTCCATTTGGCCATGGCGCCGGCGGTTTGCGATTTGTGGTCGCGTGTGTGCTCGATGATGTTGTTGATTTGATCGAAGTAGTACTTGGACTCGTAAGCCATCCGTTGCTCTTCGGTTTGTTCGGTCAAGTTCGCTCGACCGGCTGCACGTTCGGCTTGGCTTTGCAAGCTGAAGATTCCCATCAGGCTGCTCAAGCTGGCTTGAGTGATTGGGCCCTGCAGCGACAGAGCATTGCCATCCACCGAGACCTTCCACTGCTTGACCTCCGGAGCATCTGTTCCGTTGCGACGCAAGATTTCCGCAAGCAACTCAGGAGCGATGAGTTTGAGGGCGGATGGCGATTGGCTGAACTCGAACTTCACGATGCATTCGTTCAAACTTCGACGGCCAACGATGATGCTGAAACCCTCTACTGACGCCAGGATTTTGGCAATTGATTCAGGAGAGTTTGATTTGAGCGACTCCAATCCTTCCAGCCGTGTTTTCAACGGAACCGGTGACAAGACGTTGGCCATGTCAACGGCCAACATGAACGAAAGGTAAGCCTCGGGCTGTTTCGCGTGTGCCGTCAAAAACGGCGTGTACTTCACGTCGATCACGGGAGTCAGCCAGCCAGCCAACAACGAACGGTCGGTGGGGCGAAGGATGCCCAATCGATCGGGATGGTCAGTGCCGGGAAGGAAATAGGTTTGATTGGGTGCGTGGACGACTTCGCGATTGACCACCTCGTCGACGTAACCACCCAAGTGATCAGCCAGTTTCTTTGCATCGACCGGTTTGTTGACGATTGCGTAGCCAGCTTCCCACTTAGGACGCAGGTTGCCCAAATCGAGATCCGCCAGGAGCCAAACTTCTTTGACGGATGAAGCCGCCGCGGGAGAGAACCCCGCGTCTTTCATCAGCTTGTGAAGGGCGGGCACATTGACGTAGCCAATGGCGTTGCCAGGGGCGGGCGATCGATCGAGAAGCAATTCGATCTTCTCTTTCTCTTCCGCGTGAATGATTGATGAAGAAAGGGCAACGGTGGCTGCAATGGCCAATGAGAGGAGGGTTCGCATAAGATTGGCTGGCTTCATCAAAGGTTGTGAGTCGGTAGAGAGAACCGCGGAGAGCTAGAAGACATAGTTCATCCAACTATTTGCCCGGATGACAAACATGATCGGAATTCCGGCAATTTGAACGTCGCCAGTATAAACCGCGGCTTGGCCCTGTGCACCGCCGGGCATGGGGTAAGATTCGGGGTCGTCCAAGCGGATTCGCACCGCAAATTGCGATGGTTTTCCATCTGAGACCGAACTGGGAACGACACCGCCGGCGGTGAGCTGCCCCTTCCCGGAAACGTTGATCGCGTTAAGAACTCGCCCGGTGAGAATTTCACCTGGATAGGCGTCCATCGCCAGTTCCGCGTACTGATTCGGTTGGATCCGCAGGAAGTTTTTCTCCGTGAAGAGTGCCACGACGATGCCGTCGTGCTCCTGATCAAAATCGCGAATGAAAGACATGACGGGACCCGTTGCGGGACCCAGCAACATGCCGGGATGGACTTGGAGATTGGTCACGTAGCCATCGGCCGGAGCTCGGACCGTGGTTTGTTCCAAGTCGTATTCCGCGTTGGCAAGGGAGGTTTCCGCTTGGGATTGTTTGGCCTGTGCCACACCGACAGATATCTGGGCTTGTTTGAGTGATTGCTCGGCTTGCGTGAGGGCGGCGTCGGCTTGTTGAAACTGAGTCTCGGCCCGTTCCAATTCATCTTGGCTGGCTCCACCGGACTCTCGCAGCTTGCGATATCGATCGCGGTCATTGGTGGCATATCGCAAATCGGCCGTGGCGCGATCCAGGGTCGCTTTGGCAAGTTCGACCGTTGACTCCGATAGTTCGATACTCTGTTTCGCCTGAGTCAGATTGGCTTGAGCGAGTTGGACTGCGTTCTCATAGGGAACGGGATCCACTGTGAAGAGTACGTCGCCTTTCTTAACCGGATCATTGGCCGAAACGAAGACTTCTTGAATGCGGCCGTTGGTCGAGAGTTGAGCTGTGATCGGATCAATCTGTGCGATCACAATGGCGTGTTTGGTGTAGGGGTGAAAGTATTGGGCGCAAAAGAGCAGGGCGATGATCAACCCCGGCCCCACCGAAGCAAGGAACACGGCGAGCGGAAGCGTCAAACGCAACAGTTTGAACTTCGCGAAAATCAGCCAGACCGCTCCGCAATAAAGACCACCAAGAATCCAGCTCATGTCGCGTCCTCGGTGTTGGCGGAACTCGCAAGTTTTTCCATTCGCGATTGAAGATGTGAGAGACGCTGATTCAGGTCGTCAGCGGAACGCTCTTCGTGACCAATCGGTGTTTCGGGTGCGTTCAAGCTTCGGTAGAGATAGATCACGAAGACACAACTGACCAAAGCTGGGATCATGATTTGGCTCCTTGACCAGAGGCTTCCATTGAATCGACCAACGCTTCGAGACTTTGGATCTGTGTTTCCAATTGCAACGGATCGATTTGCGAGTGTTTGCTTTGTGGCGTGGGTTTGGGACTCATGTGTGCCCAAACCATGGCCAGCACCCAAACGATCCCGGTCGGAAGCCCCAGCCATCCCGCGATGTTAACGGCGTCCGCGTAAGCGTGTTGACGTCGCTTGGCGATCTGACCCGGCAGGGCTGCGAGGACAACTGTCACCAACAGGGCCAGTGCGACAAAGACGAGCAGGAACACCAACGCGATGATTCGCAACGTGGGTCCCGCGGATTGCAGTCCGTATTCCATGGCAGAATCTTGGGTGAGAGTGCAAAGACACTGATGGATGCCATCTTATCGATGCTGTGAACGCCTCACCAGCAATCGCGATCACACCGCAAGCTTTGGTTGTCGGCAAAATCGTCGAATATGGAAATATCGTTCAATTTTAACGTTGTTTGATGACGATCCCAAGAAAGACAAACCCAGGTCGGGTTCTGCGCAGAGACGGACTTGAATCGCAGTGTCATTCAATGAATTCGCGATCATTGGACCGAGAACGAACGATCTCTTCCCTTGCCACACGAATGATTCTTCAAGCGATGGAACGAACGCGAAATCGTCTAGCCGGCCAATGGTTTGGGCGATGGTCGACGGCTTTCATCGCATCGATGGTGTTGCTTGGGCAGGCGAACGTCATGGGCGAGGAGTCGTTTGCAAACCTGTTGCAATCGATGACCGTGGTTCCAGGCGAAGACACGTTGCTGGCGGCCCACTTTCGAGAGTTGGATCGCGAATTGGCTGCGATCGAGGAACCGATCATTGCTTCGTCGATACCTGATCCGGAGCCGATTGCCTGGGTGGGTGATTCGTCTGGGAACGCATTACCGGGTAACGTTTCTTGGAACGGTTCGAGCCAGCCTTTTTTGACCGAAGCGTTCGACCGTCCGTCGGGAGTTCAAAAGCAGAACAACTTCACGGTCTTTCCTGACTTTGATTCGGGGATCGTGATCGAAGGCGACGGGGTGGCACTCAAGATCGGTGGCTTTGTGAAAGCCGACTTCATTTCAGATTTCGATCCGATTGACTCAGAAGATTCTTTTGACACCAGCGAGATCGCAGTCGGTGCTGCGGACCGCGAAAATTCGCGGTTTCATTCGAAGGCATCTCGCTTGAGCTTTGACACCCGTTGGCGAATCCACGAGCAAGCCGTTCGTGCCTTCATCGAAGCGGACTTCTTTGGTGGCGAAGACGGTGCGAACGGATCGTTGAGGCTGCGTCATGCGTACGGAACCATGGGCTACTTCACCGCGGGTCAGACTTGGACAACGTTCACGCATCCGTCGGCGGTGCCACAGACGTTGGACTTTGAAGGTGCCGTTTCCAACGTGAACCGACGGCAAGGTTTGGTGCGTGTGGATTTGCCGTTGGGTGATAGCGGTTTGTCTTGGGCCGTGTCGCTCGAGGATCCGCAGATCGACATCGAAATCCCAACGGGCGTGATGGGAGAGGGACGCACCGAATCGCCGGACTTCATCACCCACGTCAAATTGGAACGCGAACGTGGCGATTTCCAAGCCGCGATGGTGATTCGTGAACTCGGATTTCAACGAAACGGGGATCCGGTCATCACGGACACCGCGTGGGGGTTCAATTTCACCGGGTCGCTTGGATTGTCCGAGGCCACTCGCGTTTATTCGCAGATCACGTTTGGAGAAGGAATCGGAAGCTACCGGGGCTCGCCCGATGTTGTGGCAACCGGACCGACCTCCGCGCAGATCCTGCCGATGTTTGGTTGGATGATCGGTACCAAGCACATTTGGAGCGACCGCTGGACGTCCAACTTGACCTACAGCGAGTTGTCGTTGGATCCCATTGCTGGGCAATCAGGATCGAACTTGCGCGACACGACGTATCTCGCCGTGAACTTGATTCACAATCCTGTCGACAGAGTCTTCATCGGTGCTGAGTACCTGTATGGCACGCGGGAGAACCAGAATTCACAGCGAGCCGATGCGACACGCTTGCAGATGACCTTCGGTTTCTATTTGCCGTAACCTCGACGGTAGGGGGCTTGAAAGTGGAGGCCCTGAAGGTGGGGCAGCAAAGTCGAGTCAGTAGCTGACTTTGCGAACTCCGATCGTGGAGTAACCCGGATAGTTGGGAAGCACCATCTGCGTCGCGGTCAGGCTATCGCGAGCCGTCACCATCACGCTGATGGGGCGTCCATAGACGCCGGGGTTGGGGCGGATCTGAACTTCCCACACATGAGTCAGCCCGGTTCGAACGGCGGCCATGTTGAACTTCAAGAGTTCCATTTGTTGACGCTGTTGTTGCTGAGCCATGGATTGTTGGTAGTTGGCAGCTTCGTAACGCATCATCAAATCTTCGCGGGCGCGAGCGTCTTCGTCTTCATTGTACTGTTTCCAGTTTTCCCATCCCGCCTGAAGAACTTCCAAATCCTTTTCGCTGAACATGAAGAACGGAACGGCGATTTGGTCGCCGGATTCGAGTTCAATCAGAACGCCTTCCAACGGATACGACTTGGGTTTTCCAGCGAGCGAGGCCGCGAATTTTTTCAGGTCGGCTTCGTTTTCCATGGGAGTGTTCTCGATCGTTGAAAGCACTCGCAAGATGACCCGTTGATGCAGCGGATCAAAGGTGGAGAAAGCTTTGCCATCGATGGTGACCGCACCCAGTTTGCGTTCCAAAACGTAGGTTTTCTTTCCATAGGAGAGAATTTTTGCTCGGATCTTCAATCCATCGCGGGAGGTCCAGGTGTGCATTTCCAGATCGCCGCCGGATCGTTGATCGGAATCCGCGTCCGATCGTTTTTTGACGAAGGCTTGATCCTCATCGGACAGTTCTTTGAGTTCGATCGCTGCCAATCGACCGGAGCCGCGGCGTTTCAGAATCACGGTGGTCTCGTTGAACCCGATCATCTCGCCGTCGAGCTTGTACGCTCCGTTGGCACTGGTCCAAGTTCGTTGGTTGGCGGAGACGGCGGAAGTGGTGGCCATCAAAGCCACAAGGAGGAATAGCGAGCGAAGCATGTGATCGAGACGTGGGAAAGGAGGTGAATTGTGAGCCTCGCCGCCTGGATCCAGGCGGCAAGTGTCAGACAAAAGTGTCAGTTTTCATCGTCCGAGTCAGCGTCGGCGGAGTCGCCGGAGCCGTCCGAATCCTCAGGGTTCGGCAGTCGCACGAGCATGTAGGTGTCTTGGGTCTCGGTTCCAAAATGAACCAGGACCGACGCCTCATCTTGGGTCAGATTATAGATGCCCGTTTCGGCAACCACGTCTTCACTTTCACCAATTCTCATCGCAACGCGTTGGGTGTCCTTGTCGACACGCCCCTGGATGGCCTGCGTTTCACCGGTTTTCTCGTTGTGCAGCGTTCCGGAGACGATGCCTTCTTTATTGACCGCCAATTGGACGATTCGGTTGGGTTCCGCATCATCCGCGTCTGTGGTCAAAGCAAAGGTACCCAGGGGAAGCCATTCGGATTCTTCTGCGGTTTGTTCATCCGCGGGCGCCTCCACCGTCGCGAGCTCTGCTGCCGATTGGGCGAATTCCTCGGTGGAGGCGACTTCCTCTCCACCGATGTACACGCGATTGTCTTCGTAGGTCACGTTTCCACCGCTGCCGTAGTCGTAGTACACAGGTTGCTGTGCGGTCGTTGGCGTGCTCCAGGTGAACCAGTTGTTGACCATGGGGTAGGTCGGCGTGCTCCACCAATAGGTGTAGGGGTAGAAGCGGAAGGAATAGAAATAGTGCCAACCGCAGAAGCGGAAAGGGTAACGTCCCCACCAATTCGGTCGGAAGCAATCGTGGCGGTGATAGCGCCATCGGTTACGCACATCGTTGCCCCAATCGCGGAAGTGATCGAAACGATGTGGGGGAATCGTCGGCCAATTGCTGACGTTGGCCAAGCGGTTTTGCCAGCGATTGTTGATTTGGTTGAATCGGTTGTTGTCGATGTTGGCCCAATCGAGTCGGTTGTTGATGACGTTGTTGTTGCCGATGTTCACGTCGCCGATGTTGATGTCGGGACGTCGATTCGGCGGCAAGCGGTCACCCGGATCAGGGCGATGATCCAGTCCGGGACGATCACCAGGACGATCGAAATTAGGGCGATCCGATCCGGGACGATCTCCAGGGCGTCCATTCGGACGATCGCCGGGGCGACCCGGTCGGTCACCATCGCCAGGACGATCGATGTTGGGCCGGTCGCGATCTGGCCGATCAGTGTTTGGGCGGTCAATATTGGGGCGGTCGCGACTGGGACGATCGGCATTGCCTGGGCCGCTTGGTCGAAGAGGACCATCCAAGCCCAAGAAGTTGCCAACATCGCCGGCGGAAGGTCGGCCGCTGGGTAGCTTGCCAAAATCGGGCATGTCGGGACGACCACCACTTCCCGGCCGTGACGGGCGATCGATTCCGCCCGGACGGTTCAAACCACCGGAGCCGCCTGGACGACTGGGGCGGTCCATGCCACCGGGACGATTGATGTTGGGGCGGTCCACCGACGGACGGTTTCCAGACGGCCGATTGCCCGGCAAGGTGCTGGGGCGATCGGGACGGTTCGGGGTGCCGAGATTGGGACGTGATAGGTCCGGCCGCGATATGTCGGGACGTGACGGACGCGTCGAACCACCAGGGAGACTGGGGCGAGTGGTGCCGGGCAATCCGGTCGATGGACGGTTGAAATTCGGACGGTTGATATTCGGTTGGCTAACGTTGGGACGGCTGAAGTTTCCACCGCCAACATGTGGCATGCTGGTTTGCGGACGCGAGGTCGGCATTCGATTGGCACCGCCAAAGTTCCCGCCCATGTTGCCTCGGTTGAAGTTTGCTCCGCCGCCCATGTTTGGCCTTGCGCCGCCCATGCTGGGTCGAGCCCCGCCTCCACCAAATGAACGTCCGCCTCCTCCGCCGCGACCACCACCGCCGCCACCACGACCACCGAAACCACCGGCTTCGACGGCAGGCGTCACCAGCATGACCAGCGACATGGCCAAGGCGGCTGAGATCCAACGGGACGACATCCAACGCAACAAATTGTTTCGGTTCATGCAATGGTTCATTGGTTGTCTCCTGAGGAAACCGTTGGTTCGCGATCGGAGGTCATGTCGCTGTCGGGTGAAGTCTGGCGTTTCAGTGTGACGGCTTTGCCATTGGGAAGTGGTTGACCATCGACCGTTCGTGAGATGATGCGAACGGTCATCGTGTCGCGATCAATCGGACGCACAATGCAGGTGCCCGTGGCTTCGCCGCCATCGGCAAGAGTTTGGGTCATTTCCAAACGCCAATGATCCGCTTCGCCGGCCCAATACCCGCTGCCGAAACTTCCGTCCGCGAAATAGGTCCAGGAACGAACGCGATTTGCACGCGGGTCATAGCCGATCATTTCGTAACCGATCGGCTCGTCATTGGCACCGAAGGTGAAGGTTCGGCGCAGGAATTGATTGCCGGGGACAAAGGCGATGTCGCTCCGCAGACCCTCGTCCGATTCCTCTTTCCAGGTTCCGACCAACCAACCCAAAGATTCGATTGGTGATTCGGATTCTGTTGAAAGCGTTTGTTCTTCGATGGAGGTGATTTGCCACTTCGCGTCGCTGCCATCCGCTGCGATTCGTGTTACCGTGACGGCGAACTCGGAGGTTTGATCGGCCTCCGACTCGGACTGCAGCGTGTTGGTGCCTCGGACGATCACATGCGAGTTGTCGAGAGGCTGGACGTCATTGATTTCAGCGGCCAGTTGCAAGGACGGTTCCGCCTCGACCGATTTTCGAATCAATGCGATGAGCTGTTCGGATCCCGCCGCTTGCAAATTCATTGACTCGTCGGAGTATCGGACGTCGTTGGCCAACAGTTGACCGATGGTGTCGAACTGACGCTGGTTGAATGCATCGACGTATCGTTTCAGGTGTGCTCGGACGATTTGGATGTCTTTGCCTTCCGCAGCGTCCGCCGAACTTGCCGAAGACTCGACGCTTTGATTCGGCGTCTCCTGTCCAAACGTGGGCGGGCAAATGAGCCCGATGCTTGCTGCCAAGCAGATTGACTGCAGCAGCTTTTGTGAAGCAGTGATCATAAGACGAGTCGATTTTCAGCGTGGGGAGAGGAGGCCGAGCGAATTCCAATGCCCGTCGGCGGTCACCCAATCTTAAAGACTCCGGGGTCAATTTTCTGCCTTCGGAAAGCGAATAACCCGCAAATTCTGATTCTGATTCAATCTTTCCTGGTCAATCGATTTGCACCGCTGACTTTGCCCGAATCACGTTTTTGTGGCGTCCGAAAAACAGAACGATGACCAGCAAGATCAAGGAATCAAACCTCTGAAAGCGGAGTGGTCGAAATGACCCGAGGGCACAGGACAGTTTCGGATTGCATCCAATGGTTTTTGGGTTGTTTCTTCATCTTTGGGGCTGCGATGACGCAACCCGCGATGGGGCAACGGAACGGGTGTGCGGACGGTTGTGACCCATTCGGGATCATCGCTTGTGACGACTGTGCCCCGGTAGCCTGTGATTCAGTGCCATGTGATTCAGATGGTTGTGATTCGGCGGGATGTGATTCACTCGTTGGCTGTGGTCCAAGTTGTGAACAGCATGATTGCTTCTGCAAGGAACTGCGTGCGTGTTTGGCGGATAGTGGGATCACGCTGTCGAACAACTTGACCCAGTTCTATTTCGGAACGGTCAGTGGCGGAACGGAAGAGACCGGACGCTATGGAGGCCATGGTGATTACGTTGCCAACATGGATCTTGGCAAACTCGGTGTACATGAAGGGCTGTTCCTGAAACTGCGAGCCGAACACCGATTTGGAAGATCCATCGGTGAAAGTGCCGGCGTGATTTTGCCACCAACACTGGCTGCCGATTTGCCCGTCGCCGAAAGCGAAGGTTTGTACCTGACCAACGTTCTGTTCACCCAGTTCCTCTCCGAACGCTTTGCGGTCTACGCGGGGAAGCTCGACACGCTCGATGGAGACACGAACGCCTATGCCAGCGGACGCGGAATCACTCAATTCTCAAACGTCGCCTTCATTGCCAATCCCATCGTTCTGCGATCAGTCCCCTACGCTTCGCTGGGATGTGGTTTCATCGTCTTGGGTGAAGAAGGCGATCCGGCATTCAATTTCTTGGTGATGAACCCGACCGACACCGCGGACTCGGACGGGTTTGATGAGTTGTTCAGCGAAGGCGTTGTGATCTCCGCCGAGGCACGTGTGGGCACGAACTGGCTGAACACACCCGGCCACCAACTGTTGGGAGCTTCCTGGAGTAGCCGAGACTACGTCTCGTTGGGCCAAGACCCGCGAATCATTCTTCCCAACATTCCGATCAATCGTGCATCGGATTCATGGTCCGTCTACTGGAACATGGACCAAGCCTTGTGGGTGGACCCATGCGACGCGAGCCGGCACTGGGGATTCTTTGCTCGCGCCGGAATCGCCGATGATGACACCAACCCGATCAACTACTTGCTGAGCGCTGGGTTGGGTGGAGCAAGCCCCATTCGCGACGGCGACACGTTTGGGATTGGTTACTACTATTCGGGAACCAGCGACGAGATTGGGCCGCTGTTGACCGGAGCCTTGGGGCCGATTGGCGACTCGCAGGGAGTTGAAATTTTCTATCGCACCCAGCTCACACAATCCGTTTCCGTCACACCTGATTTCCAATGGATTGATCAAGCTCGTGAACAAGTGTCCGATGCGTATTTGTTGGGACTTCGGATGAACATCGCGTTCTGATCGAATCCCTGGACCGATCACAAGGGGTTCAGCGGTGGCAATGGGCGAGAGACACGTTCCCCGACCGATCCGAGTTGACCCACTGAACCGAATTGCCCCACCGAGCCATGTTGACGTGATCGCTCAAAAGCCTGACGCAGCGGTTGACCGTTCCAGCTCGAATCGACGTCGCCACCATAAAGCGACCGATGCAGTTCCATGATGGCGGCATCGAGTTCGGCGGGATTGAGTTCGGCGGAAACGTTCTGGTCTGATGAGGTGACGTTTTGCCATTCGGACCAAGCTGCCTCTGCCGCAGACGCGTTGTTCGATTGACAGGCTTGAATGAGTTTTTTGGACGCGACACGTTCCGGTGGATTCCACCATCGGTGAAGCGTTTGCCAACAGCCTCGGATGCGTTGCGTCTGAGTCGCCGCGAATGCGATCAGGGCCGCAACCGTCAGCATGATCCACGGAAGCCAGGCTCGATTCTGATTGTCGGTGTCTGCAATATGGGGCTGAGGCGCGGCAGCCACATCAAAGGTGACTTCGGGCAAGGTCGTTGATCCGAAGCTTTCTTTCTCTGGATCCCACCACACATAACGAATCGCGGGCAGGGTGATTTGCCCCGATCGCTGAAGCTGGTACTTCACCGTATCGCGTCGTTGTCCCGTGAACTCGCCTCGTTCCGTGTTGTCGGTGACTTCGGGGGATTTGAGATAGACCTGGACACCCTCGGGAACCTTGCTTGGCGGCGGCGCGAGTACCATCCCGGACACTTCGTCCGCGGTTTGAGTGATCACTCGCTGAATCACGTCACCTTGTTGAGCCTTGCCCGGACTGGGTTCCCATTTCTCCTCGACTTTGATGTTGTCCGTCGTGACCAGGAAAACGTTTGGGGCTTGGTCGGGTGGTCGTTGAATCTCGACCTGGGCTGCTGGGGTCTGTTCTGAATGATCTGTGGAAGGCCCGGTGAAGCCGTCGCGATTCGAATAACGAACCTCAAATGCCGGTATGGTGACCTGACCGGAGGCTTGAGAGTACAACGCGAATTCGTGTGTTTGAACGAACCAGGATTCGTCGCCAACGTCCTCGGAGGAGACGACGGGTGAACCCACCTGGACGATCACGGCGCGAGAAATCTGCGGCAAGGTGAATGAGGTTGCCCCGACAAAGGACCCGGGCGCACGGACCTTCACGGTGAACGACAGACGCTGACCCACCCACGCTTTGGGATTGGGGACGTCGATTTCGACTGGTTGGGGCGTTTCGTCGTCCGCCGAGAAAACGGTCGATGGTGTCAAGCACAACCAACCCGCAATGAAAACGCTCGCCAACGCAGAAGCTGAAAGCCGTCGACGGTTCTGTCGATCCGTTGGATGATTCCTCATGGCGTACCGGTTTGCTGTGTTGATGACGGTTCCGATTCCGTGGGTGTGGTGTCGGCCTGTTCCGCTTTCTCGCGGTCCGCCAGTTGGTAGCGAAACTTTGACTTCAGGAAATCGGCGGGTTGGGTTTGGACTTGATGCAACCAAACAGCCTGCACGGATGAATCGGTTACGGCCTGTTCGGCGGTGATGTCCGTGTCTTGGCCTTGTTCTTGTTTTTGCTTGTCTTTGTCAAAGACAACTTCGTCCGCGCCCACGCGTTGGTCACCCGCGTCGCCACCTTTGGCTTCGGTGGCCTTCATGCGAGCTTCGGCAAGGTCGCGATTTTCTTGAGCCTCTTTCCAATCGGGACGCTCCTTCAAAGCCTCGTCGTAGCTGGCGATCGCTTTGTCGTACTTCCCTCGCATCAACCAGCAATTGCCCAAGTTGAATTTGGAGTCTGGACCAGACGCTCGTGAAAACGATTGGGCTGCTTTCTCGAACTCGCCGGCGCGGTACCAGGCAACGCCTTGCCACATGGGGTTTTCAAACGCCGTGGCCGCTTCCGCGAATTGGTTTTGTCGTAACAGTCGCTGGCCGAGTTGATCAGGTGTCCAGAACCAAGCGGACAACCCAACCGCGGCAATCAAGCAATACACCTTCACTTGGCTGGCTCCTGACGTTCTGATTTTTCGCGGCGAAATGACATTGCGACCATGCAGGCCAGCACAGGCGACAACCAGTACCCAGCTTCTTGCCAGCGATCGCTTTTGCCCGCCAGACCCGTCGAAGAGCGACGCTCTGCAAACTGAATGATCGATTGGATATCTCGATCGTCCACGGTCAGTGGAACGCGTTGTCCGCGAAGCGAATCTGCCAATGATTGCAGCGACTGAGTTTCTTGCGACTCTTCCGGGAGCAGACTCAGGAACTCAATCGCCGGTGCGCCGATTGATTGATGAGCGTCGATGACCTGTTTGGCGTCCAGGTTTGCTTGGTCGGCCATGACCAGGATCGTTGCCCCGTCATGGTTTTCTAGCAGGCGCCCGGCTTCCAAGATGGCTTGGTCCAGGGCGTCGCCGGATTTCGGCATGATGGATGGATTGATCTCAGCCGCCATTTCCGCGACCACCGTCGTGTCTTCGGTCGGTGGAAGGACCGCATGTGCCGATCCGGAATACGCAACCAGGCCGAGCGGATCCCCTTTCCGAACTGACGCCAAGTCGGCAATCTTCAGTTTGGCTCGTTCCAACGGCGGAGTGGTGAGAGCCGTCGATGCCATGCTCTCGTCCGCTTTCAGGAGGATGACCAAGGGTTGAGCGTCTTGCGCAAATGGGTTGGCTTCGACTTTCCACGTCGGGCCCGCGATGGCAACCACGGCCAGCAGCCATCCTGCCGACAAGAAAACCAAGTTGGATTCACGTTTCCACCAAGCGTCGTTCGCGGTGGATCCGTCACTTGTCAATGCGGAGAGCAAGTCCGAGTCAATTTGTGTTCGCCAGCCTCGCAGTGGATCGGAGCTGGTCTTCCACCACCACGCAACCGCACCCGCAATTGGGATCAACACAAACGCCCACGGCCGGATGAAATGGAACGCACTGATTGCGTCGTTCATGCTGCCACCTCCATCTCGCCCGTGACCGGATTGACTCGGATGTGATGGTCTCGTTGATGCGAAGAGTGGTTTCGTCTTCCGCGGCGAGCCAACCAAGCCTTATCCAAAATGGACAAGCAAAGGCCGGCGAGCAGTGGGAGATAGTAGACATCGGTCCGAGGTCGATGGCTGACGGTTTGGATTTGATTGGTTTCGATCTTGTTCAGCTCGTCGTAGATACCGGCCAGGTGTTCGCGGTCCGCGGCGAAGAAGTATTTTCCACCGGCTTCACTGGCCACGTCTTTCAGTCCCTGTTCATCCAGTTTGTCCTCGCCCACCGTGGTCGGATCACCAATCGCAACCGTGTAGATGGTGATATCGCGTTGAGCTGCAACGCGAGCGGCTTCGACCGGTGGCAGGTGGCTTTTGGTGTCATTGCCGTCCGTCAGCGCGATGATGGTTTTGGATCGATCGGAGTCTGGATCGAAAAGACCGACGCCCAAACCGATCGCATCGCCAAACGCGGTGCGTGGTCCGGCCATTCCGACTTCGCATTCAGCGAGCAATTCCAACGCGAGCTTGAGGTCGGTCGTGAAAGGCGTTTGCAAGTACGCGGCATCGCCGAAAACGACCAAGCCAACGCGGTCGCCCTTGCGTTTTTCGAGGAACTCGCTGAGGACCTCCTTGACCGCATCCAAACGAGCGACTTTCTTGCCGGCCGAGTTTTGAAAGTCCTCCTGGTCCATCGAACCGGAGAGGTCAACCAGTAACAGCAGGTCTCTCGTTGGGACTTCTTTGACCACTGGTGGTTCGACCCATTGTGGTCGAGCGACGGCGGTCAGGACGCACAGCCAAATCAGACTGTTCAGGATCGCTCCTTCCCAGTCGGTTCGCTTGATGGGGGAGATCCCTGGTTGGCCGAGAACCTTGCGCAGGCGACTGCCGAATGGAACTCGGACCGATACTTCGTGGCGTTGTTGGGCGGGCAATGCCAAACGTAGCAACCAAGGCAGCGGCAAAAACGCGAAGCACCAAAGGTGGGCAAAGGTCAGCATCACATTGCCTTCCGGTTGAGGTTGCCCGCCGCGGGAGACTCAGTCTCAGGTCGCTGCAATTGATGGTGGGCGATCCACTTCTTCGCATACGAGCGGAGCTCCTCGACCGAGTTTGCGTTTGGATCGTCGTCCGCCGAAGGCTGATACACCGAGCTTGTCAGTTGGTCCCGAACGGACCTCGGCATGGACGGATCGGTCGCGGAGGGTAATTGCTGCGACAGCCAATCTGCCCAATTCAAACCGGTCAAACCAGCCAGATGCTCTCTGGGCGTGGTGACCAAAGCTGTTCGCCGAAGAAGAGTGGAGATATCCGCCACCGAAGTCGCGGTCTGCAGTTCCTTCAAAGCTTCGCGGCGATAGGCATTGGCACACCAATGCCGCCACCATTTCCAAGCCGCCCCAACGAGCAACAAGGCCAGTCCGCCCAGGAGCATGTACCAACCGGACGCCAGAGGCCACCAAGACACGGGGGCTGGCTCCACAATGTCGTGCAAGCGATCAAGATTGGTCGCGTCGCTGGTTTTCATGATGCCGTGTTTCCAAAGAGAGCACGGATCTGTTCTGCGACCGGCCGTGCGGTGGTCAGCGGCATCAACGGAATTCGTAACGAGCGAAAAACATCCCGCCAATGCGAGAGGACTTCGCCAAAAGCATGTTGGAATTCATCTGGGAAGGAAGCTCGGTCCGGGATCTCAAAGTTTGTTCCACCATCGCTGGCAATCATTCCTGGAGCACCGTTCATTCGAATGCCCAGTGGGTCATAAACCGCAACCACCAGAACATCGTTGTGCGCAGCGATGCGGGTCACCAAACGGCTGGTTTCTTCGTCCGCTCCATCCAGATCGCTAACCAGGATCACCAAATGATCGTGCCGGGCGATCCGGGATGCGTTCTCGAGGACCTGATTCAGCGTGACTGGTGACCGATTGCTGGGATTCTGGTCGGAGGGGATTTTGCTTGCGAGTTTTTGATTCAACCGCACCAATTGATGCAAGAAGTGCAGGACTCTTGATTGGCTACGGTGGGGCCGGACTTCTGCGATTTCGGTTTCGTTGAACACCAAGCCGCCCACTCGGTCACCGCTGGAAAGGCTTCGCCAAACACCGATCGCCGCGAGTTCGGCAGCTACCACGGACTTCATGGCGACTTGGCTGCCAAAGAACATAGGTTGGCGTTGGTCCACCAACATCAGGACCGGGCGTTCGCGTTCTTCGCTGTAGACGCGCAGGTGAGGCGATCGCAATCGAGCGGTGGCTTTCCAGTCCATCAAACGAATGTCGTCGCCTTGCCGATACGAACGCAGTTCCTCGAATGACAGCCCCCGTCCGCGAAGTCGAGAGGCATGTCGGCCGGCGAGTAACGAGCCAACCGGTTGCCGCGGTGTCAGCGAAAACCCGCGCGCATCGGCTCTGCATTTCAGCAGATCTTCTAGCGAGACGGTGACGCGTGCGGACATGTTGCTGCCGAGCGAAGTGTTTAGGCGGGGACCACGTTTTTCAACAAGGCATCGATCACGTCGGTTCGCGTGACCCCGGATGCTTCCGCTTCGTAGGTCAGGTGGACTCGGTGTGCCATACATGCAGGAGCCATGGCACGAATGTTGTCGGGAGAAACGAAGTCTTGTCCCGCTAGCCAAGCATGGGCTCGAGACGCTGCGTCCAACGCTAATGTTCCACGCGGACTGGCACCCAAGCGGATCCATTTTGGCAAATCACCCTGGTAGCGATCGGGGTGTCGTGTCGCCATCACCAAGTCCACGATGTACTTCTCTGCCGATTCAGCGACGTGAACCGCGCCGACTTCCTTCTGGGCGTCGAAGATGACTTGTTGCGAGATGGCGTTGGGGGCGGAAGTCGCCGATCCCGTTTTCTCGCCTCGCACGAGCTGCAAAATGGACGTTTCATCGGCGTCCTCGGGATAGTCGACGCGGACATAAAGCATGAACCGGTCCATCTGCGCTTCTGGCAGCGGGTACGTGCCTTCTTGTTCGATGGGGTTTTGTGTTGCCAGAACCATGAATAGCTCCGGCAACAAATGCGTTTTCGCGGCAACCGTGACCTGGCGTTCTTCCATGGCTTCCAACAAAGCCGACTGAACTTTTGCCGGTGCACGATTGATCTCATCGGCAAGAATTAGATTGCCGAAGATGGGGCCTTCTTGAAATTCAAAGGTGCCATTTTGTTCGCGGTAGATATCGGATCCGGTCACATCCGACGGCAGCAGGTCCGGTGTGAACTGGATTCGACCGAACGCACTCTCGACAAGCTTTGAAAGCGTTTTGACCGAACGAGTTTTCGCGGTGCCCGGCAAGCCTTCCATCAACACGTGGCCTTTGGCGAGCAAGGCGACAAGGATGCGGTCCACCACCGCCTGTTGGCCGATGACCGCCGCATTCATCGCGGTGGAGATTTCGAGAATCGTGTCTCGGACCGTCATGGAGCGGTTCCCTAATTCAATCGTTGGAATGGATGTGGCGGGTGTTTGCAATATGGCGGCACCGATGAACCGGTGCAAATGAAATGTAGGAGGGCGTTTTGTATGCCCTTTCGCATGTGGAACAAAAAACGGCCGTGGCCAGCAAAGGACCACGACCGTTTCGATGCGGTGCTGGGTTGAGAACCTAGTTTCGAGGTGGCGAGATCTTCTCGAGTTTCTCAATCCATTCTTGAGCCTTCAACGTTTGGTAGTTGATGCCCGCAGCGTTCAGGCTGGATCCAGATTGCCAAGGGTATTTTGGAATGGTTTCCATGAATTTTTGGATGTAATTCTGGACAGGAACAAAGGTCCAGAGGTTGTCGGCGTACCAACGGAAATAGCCGAGCGTTCCTTCCTTCCACATCTTTTCATAAGGATCAGCACGCAGGTTGATGATCAACGGCCAACCAGGAACTTCGCGAGTTCCGGTTGCGATGTTTCCGTTCACGGTTGCGAAGTGGATCTTCCAGTTTTGAACGCGAACGGCATTGAGTTCGCCGCCTTGCCCGAAGTAGTAAATCTCTTCGCGAGGGCTCTTCTTGGCTTCACCTTTGAAATACGGCACAAAGTTGTAGCCATCGGGGTGAACCTTGAATTCTTTTCCGTTGGCGGAATAGCCCTTCTTCATCTTCTCAACCAAGTCTGGTTCGCCAGCCGCCGCGGCAAAGGTTGGCATCCAGTCTTCTTGGGAGATGATGTCGTTGTAAACGGTTCCGGGTTTGATCACGCCGGGCCATTTGACCAACAACGGCACTCGGAAACCGCCTTCCCAGGTGGTGCCTTTTTCGCCATGGAACGGAGTGATGCCTCCATCAGGCCAACTGAACGTTTCGGCCCCGTTGTCGGTGCTGTAGACGACGATCGTGTTGTCTTCGATTCCGAGATCTTTGATCTTCTTCAGCACTTCGCCGACGTAGTCGTCATGCTCGACCATTCCGTCCGGATAAAGCCCGATGCCGGTGCGGCCTTGCGATTCCTTTTTCAGGTGAGTCCAAACGTGCATTCGTGTGGAGTTGTACCACAGGAACACTGGCTTCTCGGCTTTGACACCTCGCTCGAGAAAGTCCATGGCCTTGGTGTGAACTTCTTCGTCGATGGTTTCCATTCGCTTCTTGGTCAGAGGACCGGTGTCCTCCATGCGGCCGTCGGCGAAGGAGTGAATCACTCCGCGAGGTCCATACTTTTTGCGGAACTCTGGATCCTTGGGGTAGTAATAAGTCTCGGGCTCTTCCTCGGCGTTGAGGTGATAGAGGTTACCGAAGAACTCATCGAAGCCATGGTTGGTTGGCAAGTGTTTGTCTCGGTCGCCCAAGTGGTTCTTGCCGAATTGGCCGGTGGTGTAGCCTTGTTCTTTCAGCACGTCCGCGATGGTTGGCGTCCAGTCAGGAATACCATGTTCACTTCCGGGCATGCCAATGGTTAGCAAACCGGTGCGGAATGGGTGTTGCCCCAGGATGAACGAAGCTCGTCCAGCGGTGCAGCTTTGTTGGGCGTAAGCATCGGTGAACATCGCGCCTTCTTTGGCAAGGCTGTCGATGCTGGGCGTTTTGTATCCCATCACCCCGTGGTTGTAGGCACTGATGTTATGCACACCAATGTCGTCGCCCCAAATGACGACAATGTTGGGTTTTTCCTGGGCCTGCACCGTCAAGGCAGGCAACAGAATTGCCGCAATGGCAAAGAGTCGTGATACGACGGACATCGAGTTGCTCCAGTCGAAGAAAAGTGTGACGCGGAAGTTCGCGGACGCTTCATTCTTAGCGTTCATCTTGCGGTTCACAACCAGAGTCCAGGCAGGTTTGTCTTGGTTCGGATTGATGGCGCACATCCGTTGTTCAATCAAGCAATTGG
The DNA here is from genome assembly GCF_020966775.1 of Rhodopirellula halodulae. Lineage (NCBI taxonomy): Bacteria > Pseudomonadati > Planctomycetota > Planctomycetia > Pirellulales > Pirellulaceae > Rhodopirellula > Rhodopirellula halodulae. The sequence continues at coordinate 30,192 of NZ_JAJKFV010000029.1, forward strand.
TCAGTAGGCTTTTCTAGGCTGGCAATAGGCGGATTCATGCACGCGGTGCTCCGGATGACGCAAAACCAGATTGAAAGATTTGCGCGTTCTTCAAATGCTGTTCATGATTCGCCAGATTGGAAGGCAGGCCGGATTCCCGAGCCAGAGACGCAGGAATCCTGGCTGATCGGCGGAATTCCCGATCAGCGAAATAGTCGCAGGTGCCGGGAAAAATTCGAATGTCAATTGACGGCCGATTCCACACCGTTGATTCTGGGAGTTTCCAAGAGACGGTGGGCGGGCGCCCACGGAGCGTCTGTCTTGATTGGTGCGTGTCGCGAGGTGCGACGTCAGGGAGAGCGGTTGGCGTGGGACAATTCAAAGGCTTGTGGCGCGACACTAAATTGGTTTGGCTGGCGTTCATCTCGGTGGTGTTTGCCTTCGCGATTTTTGTGTCGTGGTACTACCTGCTGTTGCTGCCGTGTCTGCCCGTTTCATTCGTGTACTTCGCCTTCATTCGGTACGACGAGGATGGCAACGAAAAGGGAGACTTCACCTGAAAAGGTCAACACTTGCCGAAACCGCTGACGCAGCGTAGAAGGAATGCAACCTTCCTGATTTCGGGGCTGTTGCCAGATGAAAAAGATTCAGAGAGTCATCCGTGATGTCCCACAACATTGGGTCGGTGACGGGTTTCCGGTGCGAAGTTTGTTTTCGTATTCCCAGGGCAGCGACTTTGATCCGTTTTTGCTGCTCGATTATGCGGGGCCGCATGAGTTCGCTCCCGACGAGGCAAAACGCGGGGTTGGGGAACATCCACACCGTGGTTTTGAAACGGTCACCATTCTTTACGAAGGTGAGTTGGAGCACCGTGATTCCAGCGGTAGCCACGGAACCATCGGTCCCGGCGACGTGCAGTGGATGACCGCCGCGTCTGGGATCGTTCACGAAGAATTCCATAGCCGTGCCTTCGCGAAGGAGGGCGGGACGTTGGAGATGGTTCAGTTGTGGGTGAACCTGAAAGCCAGCGACAAAACGGCTGCTCCGAGATACCAGGACCTGCGAGCGGAGCAATTCCCGCGTGTCAAACTGCCGGGGAACGCCGGTTCGGTTCGCGTGATCGCTGGAGAGTTTGGTGAGGAGATGGGACCGGCCAAGACGTTCTCTCCGATTAATGTCTGGGACGTCAGTCTGTGTCGAGGCGGCAAAGCGTCAATGGATGTCCCTGATGGTCACACTTGTTTGGTGATCGTCCAAAAAGGGGCCGTCGATTTGAATGGGCAATCCGTGCGATCGGTGGAGTTGGCATTGCTCGAGCGAGACGGCAAGACCATCGCCATCAATGCGAACGAAGGAGCTCGGCTCCTGCTCTTGACTGGCCATCCGCTTGGCGAGCCCGTCGTCGGACAAGGCCCATTTGTGATGAACACCCGAGAAGAAATTCGCGAAGCGATCGCGGATTACCAAGCGGGGAAGATGGGGCAACTCAGCTGAGCGAGGCCGATTTGAAAGGGCCGATTTGAAAGGGCCAGTTCGAAGAGGCCGGCTCGCAGGAGCCGGCATCGCTCTTTCAAGTGAAGCGCTGAGGTCAATCCAGCGGCGAAGGGTTGTCGCCGCGAAGCTCCGCCCGTCGTTGTTTGGCAAGGATGTCTTCCATCACCTCCAATTCGGTGTAGTACATCGCACTGGGGTCGATGCCCTCCTCGTCCAGCCAATGCAGGTGAGCCTGCATCTTCGGTTGACGAGCATAAGCTGGAAGGAGAATCAACCAGACGATGGCCAGGAGACCGACGACCAGGCCGAATGCCGCCATTCGGAGAGCGGATTGCTGAATCATGGTGCCACCCCATCTGCGAAGACAACTTTGAACATCAACCAAGCCACCACCAACGTCAGGCAAAGGTTCAGCGACTGGCCGCAGACGTAAAGCACGAGCGGCTTGCCGCCTTTGAGTTGCGGTAGCAATTGACGGAAATTGGTTTCCAGCCCAATGCTGACAAACGCCAAGCAGAAGAACCATCCACGCAGGGTTTTGGTGGAGCCACTGATCATCGCGCCGACCAATTCGGGACCATTGGACAGTGAAGAGTAGAGGATGGAAAACAAGATCGACATCGCCACAAATCCCAGCACGAATTTGGGGAAGCGATACCAGATTTCCGAAATGCCAATCTTCGGGCCCGAGGGATCTCGTTCGACAAAGGTGACCCAGTAGATCGCCACACAAAACGCGGTCACGCCGATCAGAATGTTCTGAATCATCTTGACGGTGGCGGCCACTTCCAACGCTTCGTCACCCAGCACGGCACCCGCCGCGGCGACGGCTCCGGTCGAGTCGATGGTTCCTCCCAACCAAGCACCGCCCAGGATGGGATCGATGCCCAAAGCGGTGATAACGGCTGGCATCACGGCCATCATGATGACCGTGAACCCAAGCGACAAACCGATGGAGAGTGAGAGTTCTTCTTTCTTCGCTTTGCATGCCGCCGCGGTTGCAATGGCCGCCGAGACACCGCAAACCGACATGTCGGCCGAGATCACCATGTTCAAGGACTTGGACTGAATCTTCAGGACCTTCTGTCCAAAGATGTAGGTCGTGATCAGCACCACCGGTGTCACCAACCAAGCGACAAACACACCAGGAAGTCCGAGCGCCAGCAAACGGCTCATCAGCACCTCCGCACCCAGCAGCACCAAGCCGGTTTTGATGAAGAACTCGGTTAGCATCGCGGGGCGCAGGAACGTTGGGGTGCCGATGGTGTTGCTGATGATCAAGCCCACTAAAAGTGCCCACAACGCGTATTCCAAGTTGTAAGCCTTGACCACGCTTTGGCCTGACATCCAGTAAGCAAGCGTGGCGAGAGCAAACACAGCGGGAAACGCCGTCAAGAAAGCCGATGCCGATTTGCCTCTTGTTTGCGACGCGAAGGCGAAGAGCGAGGCGATGACCAAGAACACGCCCAAGATGCCTTTCCAACTGGAGGAGACAGCATCGAGCGGGTTCTCCGTCCACTTGCCAGGCTTTGCGAGAAAGGATTTCAGCGGGCTGACGTACTCGTAGGGTTCCTCTTCTGCGGCTTCTGCTTCGCTCGCTTGTTGCTCTTCCGCCGGTTCAGTGGTTTCGGCGACGGGGCCTTCCGCTGTCATCTCCGCTGGGGCTTCGACGACTTCTTCGACGGAAGACGCAGCGATCAGTTCGCTCAGGTTTTCAGGTTGTCCGAACCAGACGACTGCAAACGCGATGGCGAGCAAGAGCATCGCACACCAAATGGCCCACCAATCTTCGCTGGTGGTCATGTCTTTCCAAATACTGGGGCGTTCCGTTGGAATGGCAACGGTCTCTGAAGAGCTGTTGCCGGGAGAAGGTTCACTGGGAGCGGGAGATTCGCTGGGTGTGTTCATCGACGAAGCAGGTGGGATGGAGGGGAGGGAAGGAGAAGCGTCCGCGAAGTGACGAACGGGGAAAGAAGGATGGTCAAAGACCGGAGCTGGACAATGATTCGCTGGTACGTCTTTCGACGGCCTTGTTCATGCCGGTGCGAACCAATTCGAGCAAGCGAATCAGTTCCTTTTGTTCTTTGCGTTTGAGTTCACCCATCACTTCGTGTTCAAGTTCACGAAGATGGTCGATCACGGGTTGAACCAGTTTGCGGCCTTCTTTGGTGATCGCGACGTGCACGGTGCGTCGATCGGTTTCGGAGCGTTGTCGGGTCACCAGGTCTCGTTTGAGCAGTCGATCCACCAACGCGGTGACCGCCGGAACCACTTGGACCAAACGCTCGCCAATTTCGCTGCAGGTCAGCGGTCGATCTTCCATGTCCAAGATTCGAAGCAAGTTGTATTGCGAGAACGTCAGGTCATGTTGGCGAAAGAACCGAGACAAATGGTTGTCCAATTGGTCGCCCGTGCGAACCAAGCTCAGAACGGCTTCCTGGTCCACGCTGGCGAACGGTTGGCAACGGTGCAGCTCTTCTGACAGGTCAGTCATGGATGAAGCGAAGGCGAGGTGATTCGGAAAAAAGGCAGCGACCGAAATTCAGTTGACGCGACAATACTTTACCGATAAAGTATTCGCGTATCAAGCTCTGATGCATTCGGTTTCGGCCATTATGCCAGAGATGGGTGCCCCGCCTCAAACACACGGTTCTGCATTCCGGAACCCCGCCCCGCCATACGGTTTCTCTATGCCAACAACTGCCATCATCGGTGGCGGATTCAGCGGAACGCTGGCCGCCGTGAATCTTGCCCGATTCGCCAAAACACCTCAACGAGTGGTGGTGATCAACTCCGGTCGGCCGTTTGGACGCGGTACCGCTTATGGAACGACTCGGAACGAACACCTGTTGAACGTTGCGGCGCGGAACATGTCCGCTTTTCCTGATCACCCCGCTCACTTTTTTGAGTGGCTGCGTTCTCGATGCGATTTCGATTCGCTCGATGACGCGACTTTGCGTGAAACGTTCATTCCGCGACGGATCTATGGGGACTACGTCCGAGGTCTCGCGGCGCATTATCTGGGCGACGCGGATCCACGTTCCAATGTCACTTGTGAAGTGATCGATGATTCCGCAATTGACATTGAACCGCGCGGGGCAGAGCAGGGCGGTGTGGTGATACTGGAAAACGGCGAACCCGTGGAAGCCGATTCGGTGTTGTTGGCCACGGGCAATCAACCTCCCGCCGGGTTGCCAGGGGCGAATAAGCTAGCCAATGACCGTCGCTATTGCGGGAATCCATGGATGGGATGGCATGAGAACTTGCCGGGGGATGACAAGCACATTGTCATTCTTGGAACGGGACTGACGGCCGTCGATGTGATTGTCACGTTGCGCCGAAAAGGTTGGTGCGGCAAAGTCACCGCGATCTCGCGAAATGGCATGCTTCCTCAACGTCATTTTCGTGGCATCGAATGGCCGCACGCGGTTCCTGACGATGGTCAGGCACGTTCGTTGAAAGAGTTGGTGCGTCTGATTCAACAAGATTGCCAACGCCTTCGCGGCGTGAGTCAAAATCCCGCGATCGCGGTGGACAAGCTGCGCGGTCGCACGCAGCAACTTTGGAAGGCGCTCACCATCGAAGAGCGGCGTTTGTTTCTGAAGAAGTATGCCGCCGATTGGAACGTGATTCGTCATCGGATCGCTGGGCCGATTCACGATGCCATCACCGACGCGTTGGATTGTGGGCAACTCACCGTACGTCCGGCGATGATTCAGTCGTTGGCTGCGGGAGAACACGGGATCGAAGTTCACATGGTCAGCGGCGAGGGTCAGGAGAAGACCATTGAAGGCGATTTGGTGATCAACTGCACCGGCCCGAAGTCTCGGTTTTCCGATTCCGATTTGCCGCTCTATCGAAACTTGTTCGAGCGAGGGTTGGCCCAGCCGGACGAGATGGACATGGGCATCGCGGTGAACGACGAGTTCGAAGTGCTGGATTCAACTGGCCAGGCCTCCTCGTTTTTGCATGCCATCGGACCGATCTTGAAAGGCACGCTTTGGGAGAGCATTGCCGTCCCGGAGCTTCGGCAGCAGGCCTACCACGTGGCTCAATCGATTCTGAATCAGGAGCCGATGGAAATTCCAACCAAGGACACGTTGGAGTATTGCATTTGAGTCCGGAGGCGGCAGCGATGACCTCGCCCGTTGCCTGTCGTGAATGTCGTCGGAAGGAGGCAACATGAGTCGAACATCGACAGACGCGAGCTTGCTGTCTCGGTCAGGGATATCTGCGAAACGTTTCGGCATGAACGATTTGCCGGATGGGACGCTCGCGATCTCTCTCTTCTCGTTCTTGACCGCAGCGTCGTATGTGGTGACGCGAGCCGTTGGTGTGGGGTTGTTTCTGTCGCGAATTGGCGCGGATCGTTTGCCTTATGCGCTGACCGGGGCGGCTTTGGTGGTGATCGTGATGTCGGCTGTGACGCGAATGGTGGTGCGACGTGCTTCGCCCCGGATCGCATTGCGATTCACCTGGACGGTGTTGGCTTTGTTTTCGGGTTCTCTGGCTGTGATGATTCGCTGGTCGCCGGACTCTCTGCTTTGGTTGGGCGTGTTGTTTGTGTTGGCGGAAGTTCGTGGCTGCTTGAATTCGGTCTATGTGACCACGCTCAGCAACGATGCGTTTGGCGGATCGGGATCCAAACGTCCGTTTGTTTGGGTGGCGACGGGAGCAACGCTTGCGGGTGTGTTGATCGGCGGGGTGTTGTCGGTGGAGGCATCCAGCGTTGCCGGGGAAACATTCTTGCTCGTCGCCGTGGGGCTGGACGTTCTGGCGATCACCGTGATCCGTTGGCTGCCAAGATCGACGGTTTGCATTGATACCATGTCAGCAGGCGACGGATCGCACAAGCGTACCGAATCAATGAGGCGGCGTTACCAACGAGTGCGGCACTACCGTTGGGCGTTGGGAGCGTTGATGGCGTCTCAAGTCGTCGCGTTGACGTTCATGGGCTATCAGTGGAACGTGGTGGTGACGAAGTATCACGCGGGTTACGAACAAGGCATCATTGCGTACTTCGCTGCGTTTTACGCCATCAACGATGCGGTGATTTTGTTGCTGCAGATCACGGCGGCGGGGCGTTTGCTCGATCGTTTGGGGATTGGGTGGGTGTTGTTGCTGTATCCGCTCGCGTTGTTGGGGGTCGCGCTGGCGATGCTGGCGTCGCCTCAGATCGCTTACTTGTTCATCGTTGTGTCCATCGGAAGCGGTTTGAACGTGGTGCGGCGTTCCTTGCATGATCCGGGACTAGCATCCGCTTATTCCATCATGCGGCAAGACGTCCGTCGTGAAACGATCGTTGTGGTGCGGGGAATGGTGAAACCGTTCGTAGAAGCCGCTTCCGCGATTCTGCTGTTGTGGTTGGCACCGCTGTTGAGCTTGAGCAATGTGACGTTGGTTTGGATTTTGGTTCTGACACCTTGGTTGGTGTGCGCCATCGTCGTGGTCAGCATTCATCACACGGGACAACCGGACGTCGTCGCGAGAACGCACGATGAACGTGGGTTGGGGTTGGCAGCCGGTTGAGAAGCCGTCGGCGATGCATCGCAACGCAAGGCCGATTCAACGTTTCGCGGCTTCTTTCGCGGCCAGGACCGCTTCGGGAGTGGCGGTTTTGATGGCCAATGATCGTTGGCCAACCGTGGCAATGGACAGCAAGAACGCGATCAATCCGCAGGCAGAGAGACAACCGATCAATAAATCAGAAACCTGGTTCTCGGTGATCATGGCGATGGTCCAAGCCCAATTCGTGATTTGCCATGCCGAGTAGTCGTATTGCCGGTAGTCGTTCATGTGCAGTCCGATCGAATAAGGGATCAGAGCGGAAAGCACCGCGACGACAATCAACGCGGCCATGCCGATTTCGACGCGAGGGTTGTTGTTGATGCGAACCAACGCGACGATCCAGCGAACGCAGAATAGAAACACCAACAAATACGACGTGTAAGCCAGCACCAAGTGCCAGAGCATTTGCCGGGCGCTGGTCGGCATCGTGCTGCCCGTTGCGACCTCCGCACGCTCGACCACCACCAACAAGATTCCAGTGATCAGAATCGATCCCAACGACGCGAACACTAAACCGGTGGCGGGGCCGGGAGTGAAGAACGTGAGCGTCAGGCGGCTTAGAAAATTGCCTGGCAGTTCGCGCTGAATGCGTGGCGTCAGAGCCGAGGATTCCGCGGCCATCATGGATCCTGCAGCCGTCCAAAGGCCGGCAAGAAGCAGCGTCACAGGGAACCAAAGAAAGATGCCTTCTTCCGAGTCCACCGAGAATCGCCATTCCATCGCGAAAGTGCACAGGGCGATCAGGGTGGCGGTCAAAATCAACAGTGACCATCGAATGCCACTGGATCGATTTTCACTTTCCGGCGTCAGTTGTGCCGCAGTGGTGGTGAGCAATAGATGGCTGATGCAGGTGGCCGCTAAAAGGCTGCCGATGAAGGCAAAGGCAGTCCATCCGGCGTCCATTGGGTTGCCGTAGAGGATCAACCCGACGGCCCCCGCACCAACGATGTATTCCGCCAACATCAACACCATCAAAACAACGAGCAAGGTTGAGATGCGACCCGTTCGGCCTCGAGCGAGCGGGGCAAAGGACAAGGCGACCACGGTCAGCAATAAGCCGCTGGCGGTCAACATCGCCATGATCAAACCAACCGTCGGCAAGTCGATCCCTCGCAACGTGTAGGCGTAAGCCACGCAAGGAAACAACGTGATCAGGTACAGCATCATCTGCAGTGACGCACTGGCGAGTTTGCCCAAAACAATCTGCCACGGACTCAGCGAGGTGATCGATAGCAGTTCCAACGTTCCATCGTCGATTTCGGCCTCGAGCGATCGATAGGCGGCCAGCGGCACAATCAGCAGCATCGGTACCGCAAGCACGAAGTAGTAACCCAACAGCAAACGGGGAGCGGATGGCGACGTGTAAATTTGGGGCATGAGCATCAGACTGCCCACGACGGTCCAGGCGAATGCGGCAACCAACAACACCGAGAAGGTCACCACAAACTGCCGGCTCTTGAGTGCTTGGCGAGTTTCCTTGATCAGGATGGGATTGAAGGTGTCACCAAGCTTTTCCGCCCAGTGATCCAAACGCGAAAGCCAATCCGTGGTTGGTTCTTTCGCGTTCGCGTTGGGTTCGGAAAGAGTTGCGGTGCTCATGAAGTTTTCATTGCGAGAAGACAGCGAATCAGCGCCTGATATGATACCGAGTTTTGCCTGAGCAAGAGCCGAGTCGTCTGCCCAGGCATGGAAGACGATCACGTTTGCGGATTCAAAATGGTCTAGAATCCAAGCGGGCAGTGCCAAAACCTCTTTCAGTGAGTTCCCAATGTCGAATCCCGTTGATCCCGGCAATTCTGCGAATCCCTATTCCGAAACCATGCCGGTGGAGGCTCAGCTCGCTTCACCCAAGAAGTCCAGCACGGGGTGCATCATTGCCGTTCTGGGTGCCGGCTTTCTCGTCACGTTGATGTGCGGAGGGGTTTTGTTAGGACTTTTGTTGCCCGCTGTGCAGGCGGCAAGAGAAGCTGCCCGACGAATGCAGTGCAGCAATAACATGAAGCAAATCGGGCTGGCTCTGCACAATTATCACTCGGCTTACAACCAACTACCGCCGGCGTACACCGTCGATGAAGACGGGAATCCACTGCATAGTTGGCGAGTGGCAATCCTACCGTTCCTGGAGCAACAGGCTTTGTACGATCAAATCGATCTTTCAAAACCGTGGGATGCACCGGAGAACGCCAACGTTGCCAGCAATCTGGTTCCGGCGTACGCGTGTCCGTCCAAGGAGGGTGATCCCCTGATGACAAACTATGTTGCCGTGATCGATCCTGCCGGTGTTTTCGCGGGTGCCATTCCGACGAAGTTTTCACAGATCACCGATGGACTGGCCAACACAATCATGATCGTCGAAACGGGACATGAAAATGCTGTTCACTGGATGAGCCCTGACGAGATTGACTTGGCGACGTTACTTGCCGCAGGTGGCAGCGATCCGCACGTCGGTGGTGGGCACATGCTGATGGCCGATGGTGCAGTGATGTTCATCACCAATTCCATTGATCCCGTTGTGTTGGAGGGGATGGTCACCAAGGACGGCCAAGAAGACCTCGGCGATTTCTGATTGGCGTCATTCGTTGGTCGTGCGTGTGATTCTCCAGCAACGGTGGATTCGTCGATTGCGAAAATCATCCGGCACGGTTTGACGGCTGATTTCGTGGACGTTGGCGCCTTCCAAAGCACCACCGTCCATTTGGAACTTTCGGTAGTTGTTGGAAAAGTAGATCACGCCGTCTCGCGAAAGGTGCCGCAGGACATTTCGCAATAGACCAACATAGTTGTCCTGCACGATCCAGTCTTTTTGCGTGCGTTTGCTGTTGCTGAACGTGGGCGGATCAATGACCACCACATCGAAAACCTCGGTGGCGGCTAGGTTTTTGACGTAGGCAATCGCGTCACCGGCGATGAATTGATGTTGTTCTCCTTCGAATCCATTCAATCGCATGTTTTGCTGTGCCCATTGGACATAGGTGTTCGATAGGTCGACCGTCGTGGTCGATGCGGCACCTCCGTCGGCGGCATAAACCGTGAATGAACCGGTGTAGGCAAACAAATTGAGAAACCGTTTGCCGGTGACCTCGTCACGGACCATGGACCGGGTGATGCGATGATCCAGGAACAAGCCCGTGTCGATGTAGTCCGACAGATTCACGACGAACTTCAGACCGCCTTCGTGGGCCTCGATTTCGTAATGGCGACTGGCGATGGTTTCGTGTTGGCTGGTGCCTCGTTGTCGTTTGCGTTGTTTGAAGAACGTTTTCGAACGCGGAACATCCAGGGTCTGTGCCGCGACCTTGACCATGTGTTCCAACCAGACCGCGTGTTGATCATCGGTCCGATTGTGGGGGCGTTCAAATTCGCCGATGTGCAAATGGTCTTCGTAACGATCGACCACCAAGGGGACTTCGGGAACATCGCGTTCGTAGAGTCGAAAGCAGGTGATGCCTTGTTTGGTCGGCCAGCGACGCAGGTGTTTGGCTCGTTTGCGAAGCCGTGCGGCGAACTCCTCGCTTTGCCGAGCGGTGACTTCGGGTGAGGGCAGGGGAGTGACCGGTTTGGGAGGCGTGAAGAAGTCACTCATTGCACCAATCCTTCGGTGACTTGGAGGAAGACGTCTTCCAAGCTCTTTTTATGAGCCGCGACTTCGGCGATTAAAAAGCCCTGGCCGATCAACCAAGCGACCAGTTCAGCTTGATCGCGAACGTCGCCTTCGAATTCGAATCTCACAAGTTCGCCATCCACGACGACGGAGGAAGCGGGAGCGGGCAATGTTTCTGTGGCGACCTCGCCATTGGTTTCAGTTTGTTTGTCGTTCGATGATTTCTCTTGCAATTGTTTCTCGATCAGTTCGGCGGCCTCGCGTGGACGCTCGAGAATTCGCAGCGTCAATTCGCGATGTTGGGCGCGTTGACGTTGGATGTCTTCCACGCTGCCGGTGGCCAGCAGACGTCCTTGTTCGATGATGCCGACGCTGTCGCACATCTCTGCCAATTCGGTCAGGATGTGGCTGCTGATAAGAACTGTCTTGCCGCGATTGGCAAGTTGGCGAATCATTTGGCGAAGTTGAATTCGAGCACGCGGGTCCAAACCTGCGGCGGGTTCATCCAAAATCAAGACCGCGGGGTCATGGATGAGCGCCCGGCCGAGGCACAGGCGTTGTTTCATGCCTTTGCTCAACCCACGAATGGGTTTGTCTTTCATGCCCACGGTGCCGGTGAATTCCAGCACCTCCCGCAATCGCCGAGTCCGGTCGGTGCCGACCAGCCCATAGGCTCTCGCGAAAAAGTCGAGGTACTCTTCGCAGTTCACATCGCGATAGGTTCCAAAACTATCGGGCATGAAGCCCAACCGGTTGCGAACCAATTCGGGATCGTTGACCACGGAAAAACCATCGACAAACGCATCTCCGAAGCTGGGCAAATCCAGTGTGGCGAGAATTCGCATCGAAGTGGTTTTGCCGGCACCGTTGGGACCGATGTAGCCGAAGACATGGCCTCGCCGAACAGAGAACGAAATGTCATGAACCGCGTGGGTCTTGCCGAAGTAGCGATGCAGCCGACGCAGTTCAATGCAGTCAGCCGTTGCGGCATGCACCGGTGGGACGGAGAGTGGAACAGTGCTGGTTGGGGAGGTGTTGTTGCTCGGCTCGGTGGCGACGGAAGTTTCCGATTCGACCATGTTGGCGGACGAAGGATTGGACGAATCGCTCATGGCAACTCTCCCATGATGAAGTGGATGCTGTCAGCGATTGAAATGCCTTCGATTGCGGGCACATCATCGGATAAATCTGCAATCGCAATGAAAGACTGATTGGGAAGCGATTTACCGAGCTGCATGCGTTGTTGAAGTTCGTTTTCGAACAGGCCGTCGTTGGGTGCGGAGGTCATGTTCGTCGCCGAACGAAGCGAGTTGATCAAGTCGAAAGTCTCGGTCAGCATTCGTCTTCGTTGGGCCTGGTTCGCCGAGTCGGACGTTCGACTGATTTTCGAGCTAATCAGCCATTGCCGTTTGTACCATTCCCCGAGCATCTTGGAGGCGTCCAACTGCGACACCTGCGATGCGGTTGTGGTTTGGCCAGGCTGAACGTTTTCCGCGGTGAAGAACGCGCCCACGCGATCGCGTAGCAAGATCGTTTCCAAGGGCAGTTCGCAGTCGCTTCGGATTTGGACACTGGCCCGATTCTTCTTTTCTTCCGAGTCATCGGTGATTCGGACGGTTCCAAATTGACGGCGAGGCTGAAGCACCACGAATTGCTTCTGTTGTCGGCTGGGCAGCAATCGGCTGTTGAAGTGAATGTCGTCCTCGGTCACGGTGACTTGGCCGCGAAGTTCGAATCGGTCGTTCGTGCGATCTTCCCAGCTACGTTCGTCGTTGTCGGGGAAAACGGTCACCGCGGCGTTGGCAGGAAAGTGCATGCCATCCGATGGACGAATGCCCGCGAAATAAGTCGAACGGGTTCGTGACATGGCATCGCCGTTTGGGGCGACCCAAGTGATCTGTCGTGCTCGCAATCGAGTGCCAAATCCATCGGCGACCACACCGTAGGTGAGCATCGCCAATGTGGTTGCGATCGCCAGCACCGGAGCGATCAAGAACATCAGGTAGCTGCGACCACTGCGAGTGGTTTTGCGATACGCGATCGGGCCAACCAGGATCACAAACAATCCGAGGAAGCCCATGAAACTATAAACAGGCGGTTGCGACACGCCCGGAATCACCCAGTCATAAAACCGTTGGCTGCCCATCATCGGTTCGACACCGCGACGCAGCAGCCGAAAACGGTGGAAGTTCAGAAGCGATTGTGTTGTTCGCCAATCGATCACTTCCATCGGCTCAAGTTCTTCGTGGGCGGGCAGCAGCACAATCACTCCGGCCAATTGTTTGTAAGCGGCCATGCCTTGCTTGGTGCCAAGCGGCACTCGTGACGCGGAATATCCAAAGGCGCTGGCCAGTTTTCTTTGGAGCGATTCGATGGTCAACGCCGCGGTTTGCCCGTTGGTGTCGAGTTCGGCGAGGTTCTGATTGATCTGTTGGTTCACCTGCCAACGTCGGCTGAAATTAGCCGCGTCGGAGTGAAGGCTTTCGAGCGATGCGGCCGCGAGCTGGTCAATCTCCTTGGGCTCCAGTTCCGATGGTGCGTCGAAGCTGGCTTTCGTTTGGGCGATTTGACCGGGAAGCATCCCGCGAATGAGGATGCAGCCGCCGCTGTTGACCCATTCGTTCAGCGGCTTCCACCAAGATGGTTGTTCTTGTTGGTATTGCAGGTAGTCGTCCAGATGAAACACCACCGCATCAAACGGCAACCAAGCTCGCCAATCCTTCGGCAAATCAGATGGAGCGAAGGGTTCGGTGTAAACAGACGGTTCGTTGATCCGGCCGCTTTGAGTGGCCGTGCTGAAGGATGCCCGCAAGGCATCGGTGTCCCAGTTTTGTATGGCGGTGGATTCGATCAACGCATCCAATGATTGTTTTTGGATGTCCAAATCTTTGGACGATTTGACCCAGACCAGTTTCCATCGCAATTCAGCGGCATTGACGCTGCTTAGCGTCCGACGTCGAGGAATCGGACTTCCGATTTCAAAAGCAGCGTTGGTGACTGAACGTCCGTTCTCGAAGAGCTCGACTTCGTAGTGGTTGCCAAACGATGTTTTGGGAACGTGACGAACGAAGGTTTTTTGGGTGGTGTTCTGCGGAACGCGAAAGGGGAGTTCGACTTCGAGGGCGGCTTGGGGCGGGCTGTGTCCCTCGGAAAGCGGTGTCAGTCGAACGAGGAAGTTGCGATCAGCGGTGGTGGGGCCTGTCGTGGAGACAAAACCAATTTCGACTCGCTGTGTTTCAGCGATCAAGGGCGAGGATGTTCCGACGCTGACCATGTATCCCAAACGGTTGGCTCCGCGCGGAAAGGTGGTCAGGTTGCTGCCGTCAAAGGTCCAAAAGCCGGTCGGTTGTAGCCCGCCGGGTGGCTGCGCCGCAGCAAAGCCCGCCCACAAAAAAACAATGTTGATTGTGGCAAGCAGGAAAGTCGGGATTCGCAACCGTCGACGACGACTCATATTTCCTTCTCCCGAGGTTTCAACAACTGCGGTGGCAGTTGGTCTTTCGCGAACGGGCTGCCTTGACGAGATTGATCGACGCGTCCGATGGTCATTCTCGCCACAGACCAGGAAACCAAGAACGCAAGTGCAGCCATGGCGGTGAAAACCGCGAGCACTCCCACAAAGGCCAGCACCGCTTTCGCGAAAATCGCACCGTTGCCCGCCGCGCGGGTGACCGCGGCCAAGACCGCCGCCATCGCCGTCAGCAACATCATCATCCGAAACGAAATTCGCGGCAGCACGCGACTGCGAATGACGGGTTGGATGGACGGGGTGGGGGTGATGATCGGTTCGGGATCTGGCATGAGCGAACGATTCGGCGACGAGATCAATCAGGACGATGAGTTTCGAAAGTCGTCTGCGGCGTTTGTTGTGCCGCTTTCCGATTTTCGACCACCTGATGATACAGTGTCTCCTGCACCCGCATGCGAGTTTCGCCTTTGCGAGGTTTCAAACGCTGGTAGCCGCCGTCGGGCTGCATCCGCCACGAATTTTGGTTGTCTTTGAAGTACAGCTGCAGCGTGTCTCGCAAACGTTTGCGGTTTTCCGGATCGATCACGGGGACCAGCAACTCGACACGTCGATCCAAGTTGCGAGGCATCCAGTCGGCACTGCTGATGTAGATCTCGTGGTCGCCACCGTGACGGAAGTAATACGTTCGTGCGTGTTCCAAGAAGCGATCCACAATCGAGACGACTTCGATCGTTTCGCTCATCCCCGGAACTCCCGGTCGCAAGCAGCAAATGCCACGAACGTTCAGTCGGATCTTCACGCCGGCTTGGCTGGCCGTGTACAGCGCGTCGATCAGTTCGGTGTCGACCAACGCGTTCATCTTGGCGATGATTTCGGCTTTCTGCCCCTGACGTGAACGCTCGGTTTCGCCTTGGATCAGATCCAAGATTTGTCGTCGCAACGTCAGGGGTGCCATTCGCAATTGCTGCAGCGGTTGAGGCTGGCTGGCACCCGTGACGGCATTGAAAAACATGGTCGCGTCGGTGCCCAGGATCTCATCGCATGTCAGCACGGAAACGTCGCCGTAGAGGTTGGCGGTGACTTCATTGTAATTGCCGGTGCCGAAGTGAACGTAACGCACCAAACCTTGTGGTTCGCGGCGAACGATGATGCAGACCTTGGCGTGTGTCTTCAGGCCGCGAATTCCGTAGATGACTTGCACACCGGCTTGCTCCATTTCGCGAGCCCATTCGATGTTGCGTGCTTCGTCAAATCGAGCTTTGAGTTCCACAATGGCGGTGACGTATTTGCCTCGTTCCGCGGCACGCATCAGCGCCGCCACGATGGGGCTGTTGCGACTGGTGCGATACAGAATCTGTTTCACCGCCAAAACATCCGGGTCAACGGCGGCTTCTTCCAGCAAACGCACCACCGGATCAAAGGACTCGTACGGATGCATCAACATGATGTCTCCGTCGGAGATTGACGTGAACATCGATTCGGCCGGATCGATTTTGGGGCTGCGTTGGGGTGGCCACTCGTCGTCGCGAAGCGTGTTCATGCCCTTCAATCCATGCAGGGCGAACAGGTACGTCAGATCCAACGGGCCGTCGATGTCGAAAACGTACTGTGGGTCAACCTCGAAGCTGCGAATCAGGTAGTCGCGAATTTCGGGGTTGGCGGTCGCATCGATCTCCAGTCGCACCGCGTCGGACAGGCGACGGCTTTCCAGGACCTCTTCCATGCCACCGAGCAAGTCGCCCGCACCGTCTTCACGCAGTTCAATGTCCGCGTTGCGAGTGATGCGAAACGGTTTGCACTGGACGACTTCGCGGCCAGGAAAGAACTCGTCGACGAAGTGCGACACCAGGTCTTCCAGCAAAACGTAGGCGTAACCCGATTCGGCCGGAGTTTCCTCATCCGTTTCTTTTGACTGGGAACTCTTTTCGATCGGCAGCGGAATGACGCGGCCAAGAACGCGGCCGAGCGGAATCACCGCAAATTGTGTGTTGGCTTCGGTGTCGGCGTCGTCGTCGCCAAGATGGCCGGTGGTCTCGGAAGCTTTTGCGGCGGCGACCGAATCACCGGTTGAATCGTTCAGCGAATCGGCCGGGGCGGGGGTTTGTCGAGGACCGATCTCATCGCCGGGGCGCAGTTGAACGCACAGGTGGATGCCTAAGCCCGGAAGCATCGGGAATCGTCGGTCGTGCAACGCTTGGGGCGACAACACCGCCAAAACGTCCCCGCGGAAGTGCCGTTCGGCGGCTGCCAGCAATCGGTCGCTGCATTCCCGCAGGTCGACTTGATTGATCTGATGTTCGCTCAGCAGTGGCAGGAGTTCCTTCCGCAGCAACTCGTATTGCCGATCGACGTGGGCGTGGCAGCGTTTTGAGATCGCCTGAAGCTGTTCCGTCGCGGTTCGCCCGGAGGGATCACGCCGGCCGCCACCGCTCACGGCTTGCAGTTTCAAGCTGCCCACCCGCACCATCACGAACTCATCGAGATTGGAGCTGGTGATGGCGAGGAACTTGGCTCGTTCGAGCAGTCGGACCGACGTGTCATCGGCTTGGTCCAGAACTCGCGCGTTGAATTCCAGCCACGCCAGTTCTCGATTGATGAATCGCGGTTTGGACGCATCACTCGAGTCGACTTTGCGTCGCGAAGCGGTTTTCAAGCTGTTGGGAGGACGTTTGCCGATGGACGGGCTGGGCGCGGGATCGTGTGACAACGTCAAACTCTCAGGTGTGATAGAAACGTTTCGCGGGGATGATTTGAATGTCAGTCGAAGTTGTGTGCGAGGAAGGCACAAGGGACGCGACGTCGGCTGGCTCGGATTCGTCCGCCAAGGTCTCGGTGGTGTCCTCGGGGAGTTCTTCGGTCACCGCTTCCTCTTCCGGCGGCCAAGGTTGACCAAACAGGATGCTGAAGGCTTTGGGGTAGAACTCCTCGCCGTAAGTCAGTTCACCGCCTTGGTGACCAACTGCACCCACCATGCCAGCCACGACCAGCAGTCCGACTTTCCAAACCTTGGTCAGGCTCTGTTTTGCGTCACCCTCTTCTTTACTCATCGATTTCAGCGCAACGATCGCAAAAATGCTGGATAGGACCGTGACGATGATGGCTGACCAACGATGCCAAAACAGTTCGGAGTCGAAGTTGACTTTGGTCCAAGAGCCGTAGCCTTTTTCGACCGAAAACGACCAGCCCATCATGGTGGCCACAATCGCGGTGGAAGCACCCAGCAGCAGACACGCCAACGGAATTTGCGTTCCCACAGCAGGCCATTTCCAGCCCAAAACGACAAACAATCCGCCCATCAGGAACAACGCGATGGGAAAGTGAACCGTTGCGGGGTGCAGGAACCCTTGGAACGACCAGACCCGTGCAAGCAATCCGGCCTGAGTTGGATCGACACCTTTGCGGATGCCGTCGGCGAGTTCCACCGGTTGTCCCGAACCGTCCAGCGGTGGTTGGACCACGTTGGCTTCATCTGGCCAAGCAGCACCCTCTTCAATCCACAAACGGACGAGCGCCAATTCGTGGGGTGAGAGAGGACCGCCGTGGGTGCGGGGTGGCATCAGCATGTCGTCGTCTTCACTGATCAAGTAGTCGACGTACATGGTGCTGGATTCAATGTCTTCTCCGTAGACGTACTCCATCACGCTGTCACGTTCGTCCACTCGGAAGCCGGCCTTGGCGTCTTCGGCACCGTGGCATTCCAAGCAGTGCTCGCGGAAGATGGGGGCGATGTCGCGGGCGAAGTCCACGACTTGTCCCTCTTCATTCACTGCCATCCGGATTTCGGCTTCGGCTGTGTCCGCATCGTCTTGAGCCATTGCCGATGACGGCTGGCTAATCAAGCTGGCAAGAGCCAAACACGCTGCGGTGCCGAGCGTTCGGTAGCACTGCTGGAGGTGAGAAGTCCTTTGGGCCAGAGCCTGATCGCGAGCGAACAGAGGGGGAAAGAACGTTGGGATCGGTTTCATCTTCGGGGTGGCTGTTTCGGTGGACATGATGAGCGTTGGGTGCCAAGGATGGGGGCAGGTGGGGCCGGCAAGGCATAGCGACCAGTCTCAGACGGGCTTTTGAAGCGATGCACGGTTCTGCGAGGTGGGGAATTTGCGGGGCATCATTGTACCGTCCCGCGAAGAGACGCCAAACCACGACGTGATTCGGTGTTTCGGCGGAAATGGCGAGTCGGCGTTTCGGCGGAGAGAGTTCGAAGCCGCGGTCAACCTGCGGCGCCTTGGGGTTTGACCGCATCCCTATCCCAATGGTCTCTATCCCCGGGCGTTTCGACCGCGGCGTCGTTATGTGACGTCATTTCGAAACGCCGCGGGTTCGCCCCGAACGCCCTGACGCTTGCTCTGCCCGAGTCCCTGCTGCTGCGTTGCAAACGCCACACGCACCGATCTCACATCACCGAGAAGTAGTTGTCGCAGGCGAAGTCGAAGTACTCATTTTTGAGCTCCACTTCGAGGTCGTTGTAAAGGCAGTAATTGCGAACTTGGAGCAGCAAATCGCGTGGCTGGCAGTTCCGAAATGGACGGTCAACGGGTAGGTAGTGAGTCTTGATTAGATAGTCCACCGCATCCGCGTCGTAAGGGATTTTGGTGATGCGGCACATGATCTCAAATAGCTTTCGGAAGTCTGCCTCCGGTGGGTTTTCGACTTCAATCTTATAAGGGATCCGTCTTAAGAATGCGTCGTCGACTAGGTCTTTGGGTTCCAGGTTCGTGCTGAAGATCACCAGTTGATCGAAGGGAACTTGGATCTTCTTGCCGGACGCCATGTTCAAAAAGTCATAACGTTTTTCCAACGGAATGATCCAGCGATTGAGCAGTTGGTCAATGGACATTTTTTGGCGACCAAAGTCATCGATCACGAGTGTTCCGCAGTTGCTTTTCATCTGAAGCGGAGCTTCGCTGATGTTGCTGGTGGGGTTGTTGAGCACTTCCAGCATGTCCATGGTCAGCTCACCACCGGCGATGATGGTTGGCCGTTTGATGCGTACCCAGCGTTTGTCAAAACTGCCGGAGTCCAGCAGTCCGCCCGAATGCTCTGGCATGGCAGCCTCGTGATTCATGGGGTCAAACACACGTAGGACTTCGCCGTCGATGTCCACGGCGCGTGGGATCCAGATGTACTTTCCAAACGCACCCGTGACCCGTTCGGCAATCGAGGTCTTGCCGTTCCCGGGAAACCCGAACAAGAACATGCCGCGTCCGCTGGCGACCGCCGGACCCAAGCGGCGAAGCATCTTGGGGTTGATTAGCAAGTCGCTGAAGGCGCGTTCGAGGTCCTTGCGTTTGGGGTATTGGCCTTCAATGGACTGCAGTCGAATGCTCTCGACATACTCGGTCAATCGGACCGGGCAGCTTCCGTGGTAGGTTGAGTCCGTCAGATGGTTGCGAGCGATCGCACGCCCCGACTCAGTGAGGATATACACATAGTCATTGGTTGCGGTCGCACTCTTATAAGCCACCGATTGATCCATCTTGAGCCGTTCCAAGATGGGCTCGATCATTCGGAATGGAAGCTGGACTTGGTCGGCAATCTTGCGGCCTTCCACTTCGCCAGCGTTCAAGATGTAGCGAAAGATGATCGACTCGACCAAGGTCTCGTTGATCTTGCTCGCTTGCATTGATTCCGGTTCGGCCGGACGCCAAGCTTCGTCGCGGTTGGGTTGGTATCCAGTCGGTGCTGCTTTGGGCCGCGC